>JAKIVA010000095.1 GCA_021647265.1 Lutibacter sp. | reverse complement strand
TATAAATTTTAGGGAAGAAGGTTGCGTGTTTAGTGTGTATTTTATACAAAATGACTTTTCAAATGTATTTTTTACCTGAATAAAAAGCGGTTATTGTTATGAATAAAAAAAATGTAGTATTTTTTATCACTAGTGTCCGATAAAACTTTTTTAAAGCGGAAAAACTTTTGAAAGTAATTCCGCTTTTTTATATCTTTATTTTTGGTAAAAAATAAATAAGATATGAACAAAAGTAAACATTTTTTTGGGACATCGGTTTTCGGACAGCTGATTTCTTTAATGAACCCTAATATCATTTCATCAAGTGTAAAGAATCACCAATCCGACCGCTATATCAAAAAATTTAAGACCAAAGATCACTTAATAAGTATGCTTTTTAGTTCCTTTGCCAAATGCACTTCATTACGAGAAGTCAGCGGAGCAATGCTTGGATTGGCAGGCAAAACCAAACATTTTCAATTAAATCATATACCACGAAGAAGCACCTTGTCAGATGCCAATAAACGCAGAGATGCTTCGGTTTTTGGTGAAATTTACAATAAACTTCTAAAACAATATGGTCATTATATCTCGGACAGCCGAATTAAAGATGTGATAAACAAGCAAATAGAAATTATTGATAGCACAACTATCAGTTTATTTAAAGATATATTAAAAAGCGTTGGGCGAAGCCCACACAATGGAAAAAAGAAAGGAGGTATAAAAGTTCATACGGTAATCAATGTTGATGAAACCGTTCCCAAAATGGTTTGGTTTTCCAGTGCAACCACACACGACCATATGTTATTAGACAAACTAAAATTTGATTCAAATACCATTTATGTATTTGATAAAGGTTATAATGATTACAAAGTTTTTGAGAAATTCACAAATACCAATACAGGATTTGTTACAAGGCTTAAAGACAATGCCGTATATGAAACCATTTCGGAACAAGATATAGCTGGACATATACATAGTGGCGTTGAAAAAGATGAAATCATTGAAATTCAAGTTAAAGAAAATAATCAAACAAGAACATTAAGACTAAGAAAAGTTCAATTTTATGATAGAAAACTTAAAAGACGATTTGAATTTTTAACCAATTTATTTGAAATGAGAGCCGATTTAATAGCTGCTATCTATAAACTTCGTTGGCAAATAGAGTTAGTGTTTAAACAGTTAAAACAAAATTTTCCACTAAAATATTTTCTTGGTGATAATGAAAATGCCATTAAAATACAGATATACTCTGCTCTAATAGCAAATTTATTGATGACTGTAATCCAAAAAACTCTAAAAAGAAGGTGGGCTTTCTCCAATGTGGTAAGTTTTTGCAAAATCCACTTATTTAACTACATTCATTTAATTCGTTTTCTTGAAAATCCCGATAAAGATTGGCAAAAAACATACGAAGAACTGATGCGACCAACTTTATTTTAGGGGACTTACTTTAGAAAAAAACGATATTAAAAAAACAAATATAACTGATTATCAGACTGTTATAGTAGTAATATCATTATTTTTATTTTTTATCGGACAATATTGAAAAAAAATATCAATTATTAATAGGGTTTTTTTCTTTTCAGTTGTTTTATATAAAACAATTAATAAATGAAAAACTATTTTTTTATTACATTTTTGATTATCAGTAATATAGTAAATTCTCAGATTACAGAAACTGACAACCAAATGTTTTGGAGTACAATTAGTCTCACTAAAAAAATTAATTCAAAATTTAATATTAACTATATTCAATTACATTCATTGAACCTAAATAATACAAATTTCAATTTTGTTCAGTCTGAATTAAGTTTTAATTTTAAACCAAAAAAACGAATTACTACTTCAATTTCTTATTCGCCGACTTTTTCCTTAGATGGAATTTCCGGAAATCAATTGGTTTATCATAGATTCTCGAGTAAATTTAAAATAAAGACTAAACTTGGTAAACGTATCTCTATAAATAATTCACTTGTAGCTGAGCATCATTTTACAGAAAGATCAAAATGGAGACAGCGGTATTATTATAGGTTGGATATAATGTATAAAAATAATAGAAAAATGTTATGGAAGATGAAGCCTTTTATTAGCCAAAAAATATATTGGTATTCTAATGGAAGATTATTACAATACTATGATGAAGCAGGGGATAAAACAGAATTAAAATCACCAAATGGATTGCATGCCTATCGAATTAAAGCAGGTGTAAAAATATAACCATTTAAGCGTTTTAGTTTTAATTTATATTATCAAAAACAAAAAGAATTTAATACAACACTTTTCGGAACTTCAGATATAAATAGTGAAAATCCAAATACAGGTAGTGTTAGAAGATCTTTTTATGACTTTTCAGTCATAGGAATATCAATAAATCACAAACTATAAAAGAATAAATAATGAAAAAAATAAAAAAAAGTATTATCACAAAAAGTATTAAAGATTTTAAAATAGATAGATCAATTAAACGTACTTATATTCCTAAATCTGGTGATGTTGCCATTTTTCAGGTTTTATCAATAGGAAAACATAAAGCTATTCAAGGAGAAAATGGAAATAATTCATATTTATTCCCGGGAGATAAAATTTTAGCAACTTTCGGTTCAAGATATGCATCTAATCAATTTGAAGGTTATTTGCCAAAAAAATACTATCCTAAATACCAAATTTTAGGTCAGGGAGGTGTAGTTGGTATATTAGAAAGTATGCATGCTAAATTTGAGGATATTGGAGCAACTGAAGTTAGATTAGTAGGTTATGCCGTTGATGGAAATGGAAATGTTCTTAATACAATCTACAATGATTATGAACCAATTCAATTTAATCCTTTTAAAAAAAGAGATTATAAAATATACCTTTCTGTTGGAGCAAGTATGGATAGTGGAAAAACTACAACTGCAGCATTTCTAAGCAGAGGTCTTATGAATCAAAAGAAAAAAGTTGCTTTTATAAAATTAACAGGAACTGTTTACGCAAAAGATTGTAGTTTTGTAAGAGATTGTGGGGCAAAAATTGCAATAGATTTTTCTTATTGTGGTTATCCTTCCACTTTTTTATGTGATACAAAAGAAATATTAGTTATTTTAGAAACGCTCCTTGATAAAGTAGAGAAAATTAAGCCAGATGCTGTAGTAATTGAAATTGCAGATGGTTTATTACAAAAAGAGACTAAAGCATTAATCAACCATAAACCTTTTATGCAATTAATAGATTATACTATCTTGTCATGTGCAGACAGTTTATCGGTTGCTAGTGGGATAGATATACTGTCAAAAATAAATTATAAACCAAATCTTGTTACAGGATTGTTTACAGCGAGTCCTTTAATGGTTAAAGAGGTAAAAGAAAATTTTGATATACCGGTATTTACTCTTGATGACTTTATGAATAAAGAAACTTTTAATAATATTTTTAGAACTACCGAAGAAACCAGAATAAAGATAAATGGAATTTAGCAAAAATAAAAATTTGATCAAACAATTTCTAATAAATAGAAAAGGTCAAACTTTTATAATAGTAATAATTGGAATTATTTCAAATATTTTAACGATTATAATACCTGTCATTATTGGTAGGTATTATCAATTGGTTTTTCATGTAAATTCTAGAAGGGTAAAATCTTGTTTCTTTTTATTGTTTTAATCTTTTTGAGATATTTCTTTTTTTTTGTATATGAATACTTACTTAGAAAAGAGGCTGCTATATTTATTAAGGAATTAAAAGATTATCTTTTTAATCACCAATTAAAAATTAAATTTAGTACATACAAAGAAAAAGGAATTGGTAAATACCTATTAAGGTATTCGGGTGATATTAATAGTATAAAAAATTTATATATTAAGGGTACCATTCGTGTTTTTATTGATTTGGTAATGATTTTAATTGCCTTTTATTGGTTGTATAATTTAAATAAAAAAGGTGCATTGGCAATTTTTTTATTATCATTAATTTTTTACTATGTTTTACGCTTAATAAATTTTAAAGTAGAACACTATTCAATAGCTAAAAGAAACAAAACATCAGGTCAACTTTCTTTTGTAAATAGATCATTAAACAGTATTTTAAATACAATAATGCTAAATAAACAATCAATTGAATTAAAAAAATATAAAAAAAAATCAAAGGCAATAAAAGATGTAAGCATATTGTATAATAGATGGTTTGTTATCAA
>JAKIVA010000094.1 GCA_021647265.1 Lutibacter sp. | reverse complement strand
TCCTTGACACCACATTTGAAATACGTAAGCATCACCAAGAAAAAAATATGGAATAATAACCAAGGCAATTGCCAACCAAAATACAATAGGTGTGTAAACTTTTGCTAATCTACTAACTAATAATTGTGTTTTTGCTTTTCTACCTGTTGCATCTTGAACAAGTTTTAAAATTTTAGAAAGTTTAGTATCTGCGTATTTTGTTGTTACTTTTATTTCTATTGGAGTATTAATATTAATCATCCCAGCAAGTACCGTTTCTCCTTTTTCCTTATTGTCTGGCACAGATTCTCCTGTTAAAGCCGCAGTATTCAGTGTGCCTAATTCAGAAACCAATACACCATCTAATGCTAGTTTTTCTCCAGGTTTAACCTGTATAATTTGCCCTACTTTAACTTTATTTGGATGTTTAACTACTGGCTTCCCTTTTTCTAAAACAGTGACCGTATCTACTTGTACTTTTAACAAGGATTCAATAGAACTTTTAGCTTTATTTACGGCTGCTTCTTGAAGTAACTCTCCTACTTCATAAAAGAGCATAACAGCAACACCTTCTGCATATGCGCCAATAGCAAATGCACCAATGGTTGCAACAGACATTAAAACAAATTCGTTATAAAAATCTCCTGACATTAATAATTTAATGGCTTTTATTATCGTTTTATGCCCTATAATAAAATACAAAATAGCATACCAAACTAGAACAATTAATCCTTTAAAAAAAGGAACATTATAAAAATGTAATCCTATCCCAATTATTAAAAAAAGTAATACTAGGCTTGGTAAAACATACTCATGCTTAACCTTATCTATTATTCTTGATTCTTTGGTGTACTCAACTGCACAAGCTGAACCTTCTTTACAATCTTCACTCATTATTTCTAATTTTTATTTTCAAAATTATCAAAAGATAACATGCAACGGAAGTGCATTTATTAATTGTCATTCCTAATGTTTCTTGTTAATTATTATATCCTCAAAATAAACTGAACAAATTGAATTTCAATTGTTTTATTTATATCTGGTATTACTTTATTTAAACCTATGTTATCGGTACTAATATTCCCCATAGCATTTAAACGACATGAGAACAACGTACCTTCTTCAATGTGCTGAAGGGTTGTTTTAAGTATTACTTTAAACTTTTTATCTTGGAACGTAACATTCATTTCCCAATCAAAGTTAAGAGGTTGATGGGGTTGAGACATAAAATCATCTGAAGGAATTGTACCTGAAAAATTAACAATAAGTGGTTGTTCTGCTTCTTTAAAGTATTTTTTTAATTCCGAATTTTCAGTAACTAAACTATTAAGGTCTAACGTTCCTCTCATTTGTTTGGTTGTATAATCTAAGAATACTGAAAGTTTATGACTCTCAACTATAACAGTTTTATTATTTATTCTTGTAGCCATTTTTAAATGACCTTTCTTAGTCATATAAGTAGTTTGAGATTGCATTTGAATAAAAAGTAAAGAAAAACTAATGAAAAATATATATTTTATTGTCATAACGAGAAAATTAAAATATTAAATCGTGAACTATTAGACTCTCTCCTAAAGTCTGTGTAAGTTTATGGGACAGCCCTTATTATTTTGTTTTTTAATTGTTACAAGTTAACTATTTTATGATTACTTTCAACTATCCCAACAAACTAAAACCTATATTCATTGTTGTTTTCATATTGCACTTATTTATGAATTAATGTTGAATAAAAAGCACTTCCTTTTGCTGTGCAACTAGAGCATAATTATTTATTACACTTGTTACACATCCCTGTAACAATTAAGCTAACATCATCTGCTATAAAACCATCTGGTAATTTTATATAAGGAATTTTATGTTTGGGCAAGCAAATAGTTTGTTTACACAACTTACAATGAAAATGCACATGCAAATCGGTTTCTATTTCACAATGGCAGTTTTCTTCACACAAAGCATATTTAGTTACTCCTGTACCATCATCAATTTTATGAGCAATTTCATACTTTACAAAAGTTTTTAAAGTACGGTATAGCGTTGTTCTATCAGATTTATCAAAGTAATTTTCTAAATCCGTTAAACTCATTGCTGCTTTTTCGGTTAAAAGAAATTGTAAAACCAACAGTCGCATTGCTGTTGGTTTTACATTGTGTTTATCTAAAATTTTTTCTAAATCAAGATTCATGCTAAAAATCGAATTTTTTAATTGATTTACACGTTTTTATTCTATACGCATCTTTAATATCAGAGACATAAATAATACCATCTGCTGGGTAAGGTGTAGCTGCATTCTCACAAATTATTTTAATGGCGCTTTCTACTTCTTCATCTTGACATACCAGCTCTAACTTAATCATTTTACTATCCGCAAAATGGAATTTTAACGAAGGTAGTGAATCTTCTCGTTTATAGGTTCCTGTACCCTCGCATTCTAATAAGGTTACACTTTTAAAATTATACTCTTTGAGTACCTCAACTACTTTTTCTAACTTATTTGGTTTTATATATGCTTTAATTTCTTTCATTTTAATAAATTTAGAATTATTGTTTAATGGTCATGATCTTCAAACTCACCTTTGTTCAATTCTGCATTAACATAATAAGCTCCTTTTGTAACAACCACAATATTTTTTGGTATTTCATTAATAAAAACTACTTCGGAGAAACCTAAATCTGAAATTCCTCTATTTATTTGAACTTTTTCAAGTGTAATATTATCTTTATCCTTTTCTTTTTGAATAAATATATAATCCAATCCTTTTTCTGTAACAAAAGCTCCTTCTGGTAAAGCATTGACCTCTTTATTTGATGTTGTTATTCTTGCTTCAACAAACATTCCTGTTAACAAACCTTCATGAGTTCCAATAATTTTAGCATGTACTTTAACAGCTCTTGTGTCCATATCAAAAGCACTTCCCAAAGCAAAAATTTCAGCTTCATAAATTTTATCGGGTCTTGTTGTTAGAGCAAAAGTAATTTTTTGCCCTACTTTGGCTTTATCAATATCTTTTTCAAAAACTTTTAGGCCAATATGCAAATGCTCATTATCAACAATTTCAAACATTTCTTGCTCTGGGGCAACAAATTTTCCAATATTAATCGCTATATTTTGTACGTATCCTTTAATTGGTGAAACTACTGGTATTGATGAAATAATTTGACCTTTATCTAATACTGAAATATTTATTCCTATTAATTGTAACATTGATTTAGCAGCATTTAATGCAGATTTTCCATCTTTATAAGCTGCTTCTGCTTGTTGAAAAGATTTTTGGGAAGTAATACCATCTTTTAACAATTCTTTTTTACGTAAATAATCTTTTTCTAAAAATGAGTAATTACTTTTAGCTGTCAAATATTCGCTTTGTATGGTAATAAATTCGGGGTTATTTAATCGTGCTATTATTTGTCCTTTTTTTACATAATCTCCCTCAATTACTGCTACACTTTCTACACGACCTCCTACAATAGCACTTATACTCGCCCTTTTTTGAGGTGGTAATTCTAATTGCCCATTAACCTTCAATGTCTTTCCTAAATTTACTTTTTTAGTAGTTCCCAACTCAATATCCATAACCTCTAGTTGCTTTTGCTGAAGCGTTACTAAATTTGAAGTTTCTTCCTTCTCATTGTCTTCTTCATGAGTGTCACTATGAGTCTCATTTTGCGCTTTACTATCGGTTTCTTTTTTCTGTTGAGTTGTTTTATTTTGGCAGCTTACCAAAAAAATAAGTAGTAAAAAAATGCTGCTAATGTTTATTATATGTTTCATCTGATTATTTTTAATATTTATTTAATTTTAAATTCCCTTCGACAAGCTCAGGGTGACAATTTTAATTATATTTCCCTGTTAAATAATTGATTTTAATTACGGTTTGATTGTACAAATTAAGCTTACTTAAATAATCTGTTTTAATCTGTACTGCCTGCTCTAAAGATGCTATATATGCAACATAGCCTACTTCACCTTCTTTATAAGCCTTATTGGCCGATGAAAATAACTTATCGGCTAATTGCAACCCCTTAGTTTCATAATACAATAATGAAGCTTTATATTTTTCATAATCTTGTAAATTTGTTTTCAAAACCGAATTAACATCTAACTTAGTTTGCTCATAATTCATTTGAGCAATTTCATTGTTCTTTTTAGCTGCCTGAGTTTTACCTTTTTGAGACCAAAAGAATACTGGCACTTTTAAACCTACTTGAAATCCTGTAAAATTTCTAACCCCTTCAATTTGTTGATTGAAATA
>JAKIVA010000037.1 GCA_021647265.1 Lutibacter sp. | reverse complement strand
AAAACAAACCAGCATTTACATCTTCTAATCTATCAGCTTTATCTTTAAAACTGTGTGCTAAAGTCAACCGTTGATATGGATAAAAACAACTTAAATACCAAGAAAGCTCCGTTACTTCAGGAATATCACTTTGTCTATAAAAAACAGTTTTATTTATATCTAAACCAAAAGCCAACCAAGCTGCGGCAGTGCTGTAAGTGTTCTCTCGCAATACGGAACCATTTTTAATTTGGGTTAACGAATGCATATCTGCAATAAACAAAAACGATTCATTTTGTGGGTTGTTAGCCATTTTAATAGCTGGGATAATGGCGCCTAATAAGTTTCCTAAATGTGGAGTTCCTGTACTTTGCACCCCTGTTAAAATTCTTGACATGTACTTGAAAATTTGATAGCAAAAATACATATTTCAATAAGAAAACAAGAATAATTTTAAATTACTACTTTTGAAGTCTATGAAAATTTTTAAATACCTTTTTTATATTGTTTGGCGTAGCTGGTTTTTAGGTTGGGTAATTTTAACCATGATTCCAATATTTCCAGTATTAATTATAGTTACTTCTTCAGAAAAACTATATCCAGCATTTTTTAAAATAGCTAGAGCTTGGGCAAATACTATTCTTTTTGTGATGGGTTTTAAAATTGAATTAAAAGAAGATCAAGTTTTAGAGAAAGATAAAAGTTTTATATTTTGCCCAAACCATACTTCTATGATTGACATTATGGTTATGCTTTCAGTTACTAAAAACCCATTTGTTTTTGTTGGAAAAAAAGAGTTAGCAAAAATACCCATTTTTGGATATTTTTATAAACGAAGCTGTATTTTAGTTGACAGAAGTAATTCAAGTAGTAGAAAAGCAGTACTTGATGAGGTAAGGCGAAGATTGAGTAACGGATTAGATGTATGTATTTTTCCAGAAGGTTTAGTACCTGATGATGAAAGTATTGTTTTGAGCGAATTTAAAAATGGCGCTTTTAAATTAGCAATTGAACATCAAATACCAATTGTACCAATGACTTTTTACGATTGTAAAAAAAGGTTCTCATATACTTTTTTTAGTGGAGGACCCGGTAAATTACGTGTAAAAATTCATCATTTTATTAGCACAGAAGGGCTTACACTAAAAGACACAAATGCTTTAAAAAAGAAAACATACAATTTAATTTATAATGAACTAATTTCTGATTTAAATAATAAGTAAATACATACTTAAATAGCACCTTTTTCGTTAAGCTAATGTGAAAGAAAACAAATTGACATATTACGAACCTAAAGAAGAAAAATTTAATGTGATTTCACATACCATTGGGTTGGTTTTAAGTGTTATTGCATTGATATTACTAGTGGTTTACTCTAGTTTAAAAGGGAATACCTGGCATATAGTAAGTTTTAGTATTTATGGAGCAAGTTTAATTGTATTATATTCAGCATCCACATTTTATCATTATGTTCAAAACCCTAGATTAAGATATAAATTAAATATTTTTGATCATTCTGCAATCTATGTCTTAATTGCAGGAACGTATACACCGTTTACTTTAGTTGTTTTAAAAGGTTGGGTTGGTTGGACTATTTTTGGAGTTTCCTGGGGACTGGCTTTAGCAGGAATTGTATTGAAGTTATTTTTTACTGGAAAATACGATAAAATATCAACATTTGCCTACGTATTAATGGGATGGGTAGTTATTTTTGCAATAAAACCATTAGTTCAAAATTTACCTTTTGAGGGTTTAATGTGGTTATTAGCTGGAGGTATTTTTTATACTGTTGGAGCTGTTTTATACAGTATTAAAAATTTAAAATATAACCATGCTATTTTTCATATTTTTGTATTATTAGGCAGTTTTGCTCACTTTATAGCTGTATTCTTTTATGTGTTACCAATTAAAAAGTAGTTTAATTAAATTTAAATGAGGCTGTCTAAAAAGTAATTATACTTGTCATTTTGAATAAAGTGAAAAATCTCAATATTTTGATTTACAGAGTTCTAATTTTAAGAGGATTCTACATTTATATTCAGAACGGTACTTTTTAGACAGTCTTGTCATCTCAAGGAGTCTATAGTGAAGCAATCTTATGAGAATGACAAACCTTCCTCAGATTGCTTGAGTTTTTCAGCTTTTATTTATTGTTTTTTAGTAATTTCATAAAAAATTAGCTAAACAATAAAAATAACCTAAAATGAAACTTCAACATTTAATTTTTACACTTGTAATTGGTGTGATTTTCTCTTCTTGTAATAATAAAGCTTCTCAAAATACAACGAACAATATTTTTAAATTTAAAAAGTATATTAGTTACACAACTTCAGGAGTGGTTTCTGTTGCAGAACCTATTAAAATTGGTTTGGTAAATGAAGTAGATTCCTGGATTCCAAACAAAGAAATCAATAAAAATATTTTAAGTATTTCTCCTAAAATTGAAGGGAAATTATTTGCTCAAAATTCTAGAAATATACTTTTTCAACCTTCAAAATATTTAAAGCCAAATAAAGAGTATACCGTAACTATTAACTTAGGTAAAATATACAATAATATACCGTCTGAATATAAAAATTACACATTTAAATTTAAAACAATAGCACAAAATTTTAGTGTTACTACTACAAGTTTTCAATCGTACAGTAAAGAATGGCAATACATTGAAGGAATTATTAAAACAGCCGATGTATTAACATTAAACAAAGCAAAAACACTGATTGAAGCAACTCAAAAAAACAAAAAATTATCAATTAAATGGGAGCGTACAGATTCTATTAGTAAACAATTTATATTTAAAATAGACAGTGTTCAACGGTTTGTAGATGATTCTAAGGTGTTATTGTCTTGGACAGGGAAAAAAATAAATGTTGAAAATCAGGGAGAATCTGTGCTGAAAATTCTAGGTAAAAACAATTTTTCAATTTTAAATATTGATGTCATTCAATCTCCTGAACAACACCTAAGCATTAACTTTTCAGATCCGCTTAAAAAACAGCAAAATTTCAATGGCTTGGTTGCAATTAAAAATAGTAAAAACTTAAAATATATTGTTAATGGAAATATACTTAAAGTGTATCCGTCTACCAGCATTGTTGGAACGGTTGATGTTGCTATTTTTCAAGGAATTAAAAGCATTGATGGTTATAAATTAAAGCGTCAATTTTCTGAAAAAGTTGCATTTGAGCAACTAAAACCCGCAATTAGGTTACTTACCAGCGGTGTAATTTTACCCAATTCAAACAATTTAAAATTTAATTTTGAAGCTGTAAATTTAAAGGCAGTTGATGTAAGAATTATTAAAATTTTTGAAGATAACATATTGCAGTTTTTACAAACCAGTAATTTAGGAAACACCAATAGATATAACATTAGAAGAGTTGGAAGAAGAGTAGCCAAAAAAACCATTACTTTAATTGATAATGAAATTGAAAATACTGGAAAATGGAAAGCTTATGCTGTTGACTTATCTAAAATGATACAATCAGACCCTGGGGCAATTTACAGGGTTGAATTAAGTATAAAACAAGCGTATTCATTATATAAATGTGATGGAAACCAAGTAAATTCTAATAAAGACGAAGAGTATGATGAGTATTATGAAGATGATTACTACTACGAAAACCAAGAATACACAACGGAACAATCAGAAGATTTAGAAGAACGCGAAGAACAATATTGGGATAATTTAATTTACAGTTACAATGATAATTATTATAATTGGAGAGATAGGGATAATCCGTGTAAAAAAGCATATTACGATAATGAAGACCGTATAGTTTCAACAAATATTTTGGCTTCAAATTTAGGTGTTATAGCTAAAAAAGGTGAAAATAAATCATACTTCTTTGTGGTGACAGATATTTTAACAACCAATCCTGTTTCAGAAGCAAAAGTTACCATTTACAATTACCAACAGCAAGAAATAGCGCAAGCAGTTACAGATAATGAAGGAATTACAGGAATGGATGTTGACCATAATGCTTTTTTTGCAATTATTTCAAAAGGAAAAAGTAAAACATATTTAAAATTAGATGATGGCTATTCTTTATCGTTAAGTAAATTTAATATTTCTGGGAAAAAATTACAAAAAGGACTTAAAGGATTTTTATATGGAGAACGTGGTGTTTGGAGACCTGGAGACTCTATTCATTTAACATTTGTTTTAAATGACAATACAAACCCACTTCCAAAAGAACATCCAATTAAGATAGAAGTTACAGATGCGCGTAGAAAACTTGTCTTTAAGCAGGTTCAAACAAAAAGCACAAATGGTTTTTATAAATTTACCATACCTACTTCTAATACTGACCCAACAGGTAATTGGATTAGTGTTGTAACAGTTGGAGGAGCAAAATTCACCAAACAGTTAAAAGTTGAAACCGTTAAACCTAACCGATTAAAAATTAAAATAGATTTTAACGAAAAAGTATTATCTAATAACAAACCGATTCATGGAAAATTAAATGTAGCATGGTTACACGGTGCACCAGCAAAAAATATAAAAGTAGCGGTAAATGCAAAATTTACCGTCAATTCAAATGCTTTCAATAAAAAATACCCAAAATATATTTTTAAAGATCCAACTCGTGAATTTTCGTCTGAAGAGGTACTAATATTTGACGGGAAATTAGATGTAAATGGAAATACATTTATTAACAAGAAAATAGATTTAGAAAACAGAGCTCCCGGTATGTTAAAAGTGGCTTTTTTAACGAAAGCTTATGAAAATGGAGGTGATTTTTCTATGGATGTCGTCTCAAAAAATTATGCGCCATACAGTTCTTTTATTGGTTTAAGATTGCCAAAAATAAAAGCATATAGTTCGTATGATACTGATGAAAATATCACATTTGATGTGGTTACAATATCTTCCGAAGGGAAACCAATTGCAAGAAATAATATTGAGATTCAAGTTTATAAAATTGAATGGCGTTGGTGGTGGAGCTCATCATACGATAATTTATCGTCATATAGTGGAAGTAGCTATCACAAACCATATAAAAGATTAAAAATGAATACAAATTCAAAAGGTAAAGGCACTTTTACATTAAATATTCCTGATGATGAAGGTGGTCGGTTTTTAATACGTGTACTTGATAAAAAAAGTGGACATGCTACAGGGGTAACTACTTATTTTTATAAAAATTGGTGGAAGCGTCCTTCAAATAACCCAGAAGCATCAAAAATGTTGGTGTTTTCTTCAGATAAAGAAAAATACAACGTTGGTGAAAAAGCTATTATTACATTTCCTTCTGGAATGGAAGGAAGAGCTTTGATAAGTATTGAAAATGGGACAGAAGTACTACAAACTTTTTGGATAAAAACACAAAAAGGAGAAACTAAAATTGAACTACCTATTACAAAGGAAATGACTCCAAATGTTTATATAAATATTTCTTTATTGCAGCCACATGCTTCAACAGTTAATGATTTACCGCTACGATTATATGGTGTAATACCAATGTTAGTTGAAGATCCAACTACACGTTTAAACCCTAAAATTGTACTACCAAAAGTATTGAAACCAGAAGAGCAATTTAAACTAAAAGTAAGCGAAAAAAACGGAAAACAAATGTCGTATACTATTGCAATTGTTGAAGAAGGTTTACTAGACTTAACCCGCTTTAAGACTCCACAAATTTGGAATGCTTTTTATACTAAAGAAGCTTTAGGTGTAAAAACGTGGGATATTTTTGATGATGTAATTGGAGCTTATGGAGGAAGTATTGAGCAAGTTTTTGCAATTGGAGGAGATGGAAATGTAGTTGCAGGAAAAACAAAGAAAGCAAATCGTTTTAAACCAGTTGTAATTTATTTAGGGCCTTTTGCGTTGGCAAAAGGAAAAACAGCTTCACATACAATTCAAATGCCAAAATACATTGGTTCTGTTCGAGCCATGATTATTGCAGCAGACACTAAAAAAGCAGCTTATGGAAAAACTGAAGTTACCATTCCGGTTCGTAAACCATTAATGGTTTTAGCATCGGTACCACGAAAATTAAGTCCAGGAGAAAAAGTAACACTTCCCGTATCTGTTTTTGCAATGGAAAAAAAGGTGAAAAATGTAGAAGTTCATTTAAAGTTAAGTAACGGAATTAAAGTTGTTGGTGTAAATTCTCAGAAAGTATTATTTACAAATCCTGATGAAAAAATGGTGTATTTTCAGTTAGACGTTTCAAAAACCAAAGGAATAGGTAAAATTGAAGTTATAGCCTCAGGAAATGGTGAGAAATCTTCTTATGAAGTTGAAATTAATGTGGTAAATCCAAATCCAATATCATCCAAATCAATAACTATAGAGTTAGCACCAAATAGCACGCAAATAATTGATATTGAAACTTTTGGGGTAGTAGGAACCAATGTTGCTAATATTGAATTTTCTACCTTACCACCAATGGATTTTACAGGTAGGTTACAGTATTTAATTCAATATCCACACGGTTGTGTTGAACAAACTGTGTCAAGTGTTTTTCCACAACTATATTTAGGGAATATTTTTGATTTGCCTATTCAGCAAAAACAAAAAATAACAAATAATATTAAAGATGGAATTGAAAAATTAGGAAATTTCCAAACGCCAAGTGGAGGGTTAAGTTATTGGATGGGGCAAAATATTGCCAACGACTGGGGGACAAGTTATGCAGGACATTTTATGATTGAAGCAGAAAAAAAAGGATATGTTTTACCACTTACTTTTATGAGTAATTGGCTAAAATATCAAAAACGAACAGCCCGTAATTGGCGGCCAAGTTATCAAAAGTACAATTCAGATTTTGCTCAAGCTTACAGGTTGTACACATTGGCATTGGCAGGACATTCAGATTTATCTTCTATGAATAGATTGCGAGAATTTAGAGAATTATCAAATAATGCAAAATGGCGTTTGGCTGCAGCTTATGCATTAGCAGGCCAAAAAGAGGTAGCAATTGAAATTGCAAATACAGCAACTATTAATTTTGAAAATAACAGAGGCGATTATTATACTTATGGTTCAGTAGATAGAAATAGAGCAATGGCTATGGAAACAATGCTATTAATTAAGGATAAAGAATCTAGAGAATTAGCTAAATATATTGCTAAAAGGTTATCTTCTAATGCTTGGATGAGTACACAAACTACTGCTTATAGTTTGTTGTCGATGGCTAAAATGGTTGAAATAAACGGCGGGAAATCAATAAAACTAGCGTACACTTTGAATAATAGTACTCCTGAAAAAATAACTTCAAAATTGGCAATTGCTCAACGAAAATTAACCATAAAAGAAGGGAGAAATTTAGTTTCAATTACGAATAATGAAGCAAATGTAGTATTTGTATCGGTTTTAAATTCGGGAATTTTACCATTGGGAAAAGAAATTGAAGAAAAACGAGGATTGAGTGTGCAAGTAACTTATAAAGACACACAAGGAAAAATAATTGATGTTTCAAAATTAATTCAAGGAACTGAGTTTGAAGCACAGGTAACTGTAAGAAATTTAAAATCGGAAGAAGTTCAAAACATTGCTTTAACTGAAATATTTCCCTCTGGTTGGGAAATTGTAAATACACGTTTCACCGATTTTGAGAATACCACTTCTGGAAATACTAATTTTACAGACATTAGAGATGATAAAGTAAATTTTTATTTTAATTTAAAGAAGAATGAAATTAAAACATTTACGGTACTCTTAAACGCGTCATATTTAGGAAAATACTACCTGTACGGTTTGCAAGCAGAAGCGATGTACGACAATGATTATTTTACACGAACAAAAGGAAAATGGATTGAAGTTGTGAAGTGACAATTTCATCAACCTACCCCGATAATTATCCCTTAGGTTTGAATAATAATTTATAATCAGTTGTTTAAAATTATGAAATCAATGTTCAACAAGATTAGTATGACAATTTAATGATAAATTTCTAAGGTTTATAGAACAGTTGAATTAGAATAATGAATTTTATTAAAAAACATAAACACAAATTAATAATAGCCGTTATTTTATTAACAGCTTATTATTTTTCGTTACCAAAACAGTTGTTTAACAACCCAACTTCAACGGTAATTGAAAGTGTAGAAGGAGAACTGTTAGGGGCCAGAATTGCAGATGATGGGCAATGGCGGTTTCCTCAAAACGATAGTATTCCTAAAAGATTTGCCACCTGTATTGTGCAATTTGAAGATGCTTATTTTTATAAACATCCAGGATTTAACCCCATCTCAATTGTAAAAGCTTTTTATAAAAATTTTAAGTATAAACAAATAAAAAGAGGCGGTAGCACCATAACACAGCAGGTAATTAGACTTTCTCGAAAAAATAAGAAACGAACGTATTTAGAAAAATTAAAAGAACTTATTTTAGCTACTCGATTAGAATTTCGTTACCCAAAACAAAAAATTTTAGCACTGTACATTTCAAATGCACCATTTGGAGGGAACGTTGTTGGTTTAGATGTGGCATCGTGGCGGTATTTTGCACGATTACCAAACGAATTATCTTGGGCAGAAAGTGCAACGTTGGCTGTATTACCAAACGCACCAAGCTTAATTTACCCAGGGAAAAATCAACAAAAATTAATTCTAAAACGCAATCGTTTATTAAAAAAATTATTTTTAAATAAAAAAATAGATTCATTAACGTATGTATTAGCTATTCAAGAAAAATTACCAAAAAAACCATTTTCAATTCCACAAATAGCACCACACTTACTTCAAAATATTGCTAAAACCCAAAAAGGAAAACGAATTAAAACTTCTGTAAAAATAGGGCTACAACAATACGTAAATTCAATTGTAAAAACACATTATAAGGAATTGAGTAAAAATCAAATAAATAATATAGCGGTACTGGTTTTAGATGTGAAAACCAGAAAAGTATTAGCTTATGTAGGTAATTCTCCAACTACAAAAAATCACCAAAAAGAGGTTGATATTGTTCATAAACCAAGAAGTACAGGAAGTATTTTAAAACCATTTTTATATACAGCAATGTTAGATTCGGGGGATATTTTACCGAATACGTTAGTTGTAGATGTTCCTACACAAATAGGAAGCTATCATCCAGAAAATTTTAATAAAAAATATAGCGGAGCTGTTTTTGCAAGTGTTGCCTTATCAAAATCTTTAAACGTACCAGCGGTTAGAATGTTGAGGCGTTTTGGATTAGACAAGTTTAGGCATTATTTAAAAGAATTAAAATTAAAAGATATTAAATACAATGCAAATTATTACGGGCTATCATTAATTTTAGGAGGAGCTGAAAGTAATTTATGGGATTTATGTAAAAGCTACGCCTCTATGGCATCAACGGTAAACCATTACGATGATATACAAGGTAAATATTATAAAAATGAATTTATAGAACCTTCCTATTTGGCGAATTTCAAACCAGATTTTGGTGAGATTTCAACAGAAAAAACAATTTTTGATGCAGGCTCTATATACTTAACCTTTGAAACATTAAATAAAGTAAACAGACCGGAAGCTAATCAAAATTGGCAGTTTTTTAACACTGCAAATAAGATAGCCTGGAAAACAGGAACAAGTTTTGGATATAGGGATGCTTGGGCAATAGGAACCACAAAAGATTATGTTGTGGGTGTTTGGGTTGGAAATGCTGATGGAGAAGGAAGACCCGGTTTGATTGGTATTTCTACGGCAGCACCTATACTATTTGATGTGTTTGATGTTTTACCTAACAGTAATTGGTTTCAACTTCCTTTTGATGAATTAGTTAAAATACCTGTTTGTAGTAAAAGCGGTTATAGAGCTAGTGATGTTTGTGAGGTTAAAGACAGTGTTTTTGTACAGCGAGCAGGTTTAAAAACAGCTCCTTGCCCTTACCATGTTTTGGTTCATTTAGATAAAAACAAAGAATTTCAGGTAAATACATCTTGTGAAAAACATTCAAACATAGTTCATAAAAGTTGGTTTGTTTTACCTCCTTTACAAGAATTTTATTATCAAAAACACCATCCATTTTATAAAAAATTACCTAATTTTAGAAAAGATTGTTTAAGTGAAAATAAGAATCCTATGGATTTTATAACTCCAAAAGATAATGAAACAATATATTTTACAAAGAATTTTAAAGGTGATAAAAATAGTTTGATACTAAAATTAGTACATTCAAATTATGAAGCAAAAGTTTTTTGGTATTTAAACAAACAATTTATAGGAATTACTCAAAATATTCACGAAATTGAAATTCAACCAAAAGAAGGTACACACCTGATAACAGTTATTGATGAATTAGGAAATGAAATAAATAGGAAAATAAAAATTAAGGATTAAAATTTTTAAGCACAAAAATAAAAAAGTTGTATCTTGCATTAAAATTAATCTAACGTCACCACTATAGTTATGCTACAAATATTACTTGTCGACGATGAAAAAGACGCATTAGAAGCTCTTGAATGGAAATTAAATAATTATATAGATAATGTAGAAATTACTACATGTAATTCTCCAATTGAAGCTATTAAGATTATTAATGAGCAAAAACCTGATGTTGTATTTTTAGATATTCAAATGCCTGAAATGGATGGTTTTACTATGATTGAAAAAGTGGAAAACAGAGATTTTAATCTGATATTCACAACAGCTCATGATGAATTTGCCCTTAAAGCTATAAAAGTATCGGCCATTGATTATTTATTAAAACCTGTTGATAAGGATGAGTTACTCGCATCAATGGATAAAATAAAAAAATCTAAAAAAGGAGATTTACTTGAAAATAAATTGCAATTATTGTTAAATAATTTAAATGACAATAATCATGATAAAATTAATATATCTGCAGACGGCAAAGTTTATTTATTAGATAAAGACGATGTTATAATGTTAAAGTCTGATAAAAGCTATACCACAATTTTCTTAACATCTGAACAGCAAATACTGGTTTCTAAAACGCTAAAAGAAGTAGAAAAAAAGTTTCAATTTTCTGAATTTTTTAGAGTTCATAATTCATATTTAATAAACCTAAATCATATCAAAGAGTACTTAAAAGGATTGGGCGGAGAACTTATCATGACAAATGGGTTAACAGCCAGTATAAGCAGAAATAGAAAGGCTGAATTATTTAAAAAATTATATCTAGATAAATAATGCTTTTAGATTTTCATTCTGAAATATTTTCGTGGATAAGAGGAGGTCTTTTCGTTTTATTCGTATATCATTTTTTAATTTTTTTCCAAAATAGAAGTAAACTGTATTTATATTACAGTTTGTATTTATTAGCTTTAAGTATCTATTTTTTACAAGATGTTGTTTCTGGAGACTTTAAAGAAATATATCTTTATTTAAACTTTTCAATCCAATTTTTAGCATACGCAGCCTATGTAGAATTTGCGAGAGATTTGTTAGACACAAGAACTCACCTGTTAAGATGGGATAAGTATTTTGAAATTGAAATAAAGGCATTGTTATTTTTGGCGGTTCTTTTTGTTATAATTCAGTTCTTTTTTGGCTATGAGTTTCAAGTTAAAGCATTCACCATTGTATCACCTCTTTTAACAATTTTCACATTAATTTCATACTATATAATATTTACTAGAATTGATGATAATTCTGCACGTTATTTTATTTTTGGATCGTTAATTTATGTTGTTTTAGCAAATATTAGTTTTATTGAAGTATTTACTGGATTAGAATTTTTTACTGATTTTGGTGTTCAACCTATGTTTTTTGTGTATCTCGGAGCAATACTACAATGTATAATATTCTCTGTGATACTTGGTTTTATAATTAAAAGAATTGAGCAAAAAAGCAAAAACGCAGAGGTAAGGTTGGCGGTAAAATTAAAAGAAATGGAAGAGCTTAAAATGACAGCATTACAAAGCCAAATGAATCCTCACTTTTTGTTCAACTCACTAAATTCTATCAATAATTTTGTAATAAAAAATGAAGTAGAAAAAGCTTCTGATTATATAACTAAATTTTCGAAATTAATACGTGTTATATTAAATAGTTCATCAAGTACCACATCAACACTTTCAGAAGAGTTAGGTATTTTGGCTTTATATGTTAAACTTGAACAAATGCGCATTACAGGAGGTTTTAGCTATATAGTTAATATAGATAAAAATTTAAATTTAGATGCAATAAAAGTACCACCATTGTTTTTACAACCATTTATAGAAAATTCAATATGGCATGGCATTATGAAAAAAGAAGGTGAAAAAACAATTGAGTTAACCATAAAAAAAGATCAAAATAACGTTTTATGTACGATATTAGATAATGGTATAGGAATTAACAAAACAAGAATAAAAACTCCTTTATCTGAAAGACGAAAGTTTTTTGGTGCAAGTGCTACAGAAAATAGAATTAGAATTTTATACAAAAATGAAGATGTTCATATTGAAACCAAAGATATTTCTTCTGGAGAAAAAACAGGAACTTTGGTGTCGATTAGCTTTCCAATATCTTAATAGAAAAACCATTTATTAAAATAAACACACCATTTATACATCCTTTTGTTTAAATGGCAAATTTTAAACAAAAGTTGAATTTAAGTTAACTAAATTGGTGGTATATTTTTCTATTACAGTTAACAAATGTCCATATTAAAATTTTCAATACCATCAGATACAGAAATATTAAAAGATATTAATAACTCTTCTAATTCGCTTAAGTTTATAGGTTTAGGAAGTGTTTGTCAAAATATTAAAGAAACCATATATATAAGAATGATAAAATTTAATAACGAAGATTTTATTAAAAAAGTAATTTATAAGAAGAAAGGATTTATTTGGGATTTTAAATCTGTTGAAGTTGTTAACTTCTAAAATACAACAAACTACCACTTTAATTGTATAAATTTAAAACCTAGTAAAAACCATTTATAGTGTAAAACGCACCATTTATACATTTTTTTATTTCATTTGTTTATTTATCAAAAAAGTAACTATTTTCAAGTGTATATTTGTTACGTATTAATGTCAAGAGGGGTTTTGGCACGATACATTAAAAACATTAAATAAGTCTTTGGGGTTGATTTATTTATTCCTTGAACATTGTAATTCGAAATACGATGTTCAAGGTTTTTTTTTGCACTAAGTTTTAATTACTACCATAACTTTCTTTAATCCGTTTTTAATAAATATATTTGAATGTTCATAATATGAAAAAAGCAACTCAAATATTTATATTTCTTTTTACCAACATAATACTGTCACAGATTGACTATTCTAACAGTTGGGAAGACTTTTACTCTTATAATAATGTTAAAGATTTTATCAAAGTAGAAGATGAAATATATGCAATTGTAGATAATGCTATTTTTACATATAATACAACTTCTAATGAAGTTACTAAAATATCTTCAGTTAACGGACTTTCAGGAGATGAAACTACCAGCTTGTATTACAGTAAAACTTTTGATAAAATTATTATTGGGTATGAAACAGGGATGCTTGAAATAATTGATAATAAAGGAAATATTAGCATAGCAAAAGATATTGTAAATTTTGGCTATTCAGGAAATAAAGAAATAAATAATATTACGGCGTATGGCAATAAACTGTATTTATCAACATCTTTTGCAATTGTAGTTTATGATATTGAAAATTTACAATTTGGAGATACTTATTTTATTGGAAATCAGTCTTCTGAAATTAAAATTAATGAAATTAAAATTTTTCAAGAATCAATATATGCAGCTACAGAAAAAGGCATTTTTTCAGCGAATGTTACAAATGGCAACCTTATAGATTTTAACAATTGGAAACCGCTTTTTGTAGGTGATTTTTCAGCTATTGAAGTATTTAATAATCAGTTGTTTACCACTAATAACCGTAATTTGTATAAAATAGAAAACAATGCACTTCTATTACAAAAAACGTATTCACAACCAATACGAAGTTTAAAATCATCTCCAAATTATTTAACAATAGCAACTCAAAGGAGTGTGTATGTTAACGATTTAAACAATTTAGAGATTGTAAATTATACCACAAATACGTCAAATGCATATTTTTATAATTTAAATACTGCATTTGTTGAAGATAAGACGTTGTATTTAGGTACTCAAGAATTTGGAATTCTAAAAAGTAATCTTCAAAATATTTCAAATTTTAAAGAAATTCACCCAGAAGGACCTGTTTCAAATTCTCCTTTTTCAATTGCTGTAAACAATAATAATTTATGGGTTGTTTATGGGGGTTACGAATCCGCATACGGACCAATGGGGAAAAGATTTGGCTATAGCCATTTTAATGGGGAGAGCTGGATTAATACTCCTTACAATACAAATTATAATGTTAAAGACTTAGTAAATATAACTTTTGACCCATTAAATAACAATAAAGTTTATTTAAGCTCTTGGGGAGGAGGAATGTTAATTGTTGAAGACGATATAATTACAACACATTGGGATCATACCAATAGTGGGTTAGAGAAATTAGTTATTTCAAATCCAAATTATATTAGTATCAGAATTAATGGAGCTGCTTTTGATAAGCAAGGGAATTTATGGATAGCAAATGCCTGGGTTGATGATAGAATAAAAAAATATAGTAAAGAAGGAAATTGGTCTAGTTTTAATATGAGTTCTGTTATTTCAAATCCCGCTTTAGGACTTAATGAATTAATAATTGATAAAACGAATACTATTTGGATTGGTTCTAGACGTAATGGGGTTTTGGTTTTTAGTGAAAATGGAAATAAAAAATTAGCACTTACAACTGAGCAAACAAAAGGAGCTTTACCAGATTTGAATGTAAAAACAGTAAAAGCTGATAGGAAAAACAGAATATGGATAGGCACAAAAAAAGGATTGGTAGTATATTATAATGCCGCAAATATATTCAATTCAACTATTGTTGAAGCAGAACCTGTTATTATACTAGATGATGGTATTCCTAAAAAGTTGTTAGGAGATCAACCCATTAACACTATTGCTATTGATGGAGCAGATAATAAATGGTTTGGTACAGAAACAGGAGGAACTATGCAAACAAATCCTAATGGTACAATAACACTACAAAATTACAATAAGGATAATTCTCCTTTACCATCAAATAATATTTTAAAAATAGCTGTTGATAATAGTTCAGGAAAGGTCTATTTTGCTACAGATAAAGGAATTGTAGCTTTTAACAGTAATGTATCATCTTACGGAGAAAATTTACCTGAAGTTTACGCCTATCCAAATCCTTCAACAAAAAATAATGAATTTATTACAATTGACGGTAGAAATGGAACGCATTTACCAGAAGGTACGAATATAAAAATTTTAGATACTGCAGGAAACTTAGTATATGAAACAACTACAAAAGGTGGGCAAGAATTATTTGGAGGTAAAGTAGTTTGGGATAAAACCAATTTAGCCGGTCGCAAAGTAGCATCAGGAATTTATATTGTGCTATTAATCACCAAAGATAATTTAGAAACTACCGTTGCTAAAATTGCTATAATCAATTAAAATGATTGAAACCACAAAAGCAATAGTAATTAAAAGTATAAAATATGGAGATACAAGTTTAATAGTTACTTGTTACACAAAAAATTGTGGTATAAAAACATATTTGCTCAAAGGAATTCTAAAGTCTAGAAAAGCTAAAATAAAACCAGCCTATTTCCAGCCTTTAATGCAACTTAATTTAACGGTTAATCACAATAATAAAGGAAGTTTAAATTCTATTAGAGATATAGAAATATTGCATTTTTATAATTCAATATACACAGATATAAAAAAACAAACTATTGCCTTATTTTTAGCTGAAATAGTATACTATGCAATTCGTGAAGAAGAACAAAATAACACACTGTATAAATATTTAGAAACGTCATTTTTGTGGTTAGATACGCATAGTAATATTTCAAATTTCCATTTGCTATTTTTATTAAATTTAACAAAATTTCTTGGATTTTATCCTGAAATGAATATAAGTAATAAAATTTATTTTGATTTATTAGAAGGTAATTTCACCAATTTTAACAACGTAAATTTAGTTAAAGGAAATAATTTAATACAATTTAAAAAGCTGTTAGGCATAAATTTTGAGGTGTTACACACAATTGATTTTAGCGCTACAAACAGACAAGCGGTTTTGTCTATTTTAATTCAATATTTTGAATTACATTTGGAGGGCTTTAAAAAACCAAAATCTTTAGCAATTTTAAAGTCTGTATTTAGTTAGTTATGAGGGTTTTATTAGTATCTTTTCTTTGTTTTATAACAGTTTCTGTAAAAGCACAACAAGTTAAAGTATTGGAGAGAGGAACCAACTTTCCAATTGAAAATGTTACAATATATAACGATTCAAAAGACAAAGTTGTATATACCAATAAAAAGGGTATTGCTAACTTATCAATTTTTAAACCTTCTGATATAATTTCATTTAATCACTTATCTTGTTTTGAATATGAAATTTTAAAAAAAGAACTTAGCAAAATTAATTTTGTAGTGTATTTAACTAAAAAATCAGAGCGGTTAAATGAAATTGTTTTATCGGCTTCAAAGGGTGAAGAAACAAGAAGTAGAATTGCAGAACAAATAGTGGTTGCCTCAAGAGAAGAAATAAAAAAATTAGCTCCACAAACAACAGCAGATTTATTAGCAAACTTACCCGGAATTAAAGTTCAAAAAACACAATTTGGTGGCGGTAGCCCTGTTTTGAGAGGAATGGAAGCAAATAGAGTATTGTTAGTGGTTGATGGAGTTAGAATGAATAATGCCATTTATAGAGCAGGACATTTACAAAATTCAATTACTATTTCACCAAATATTATTGATAGAACTGAAGTTATTTTTGGGCCATCATCTGTAATTTACGGTTCTGATGCCTTAGGAGGTGTAATTCACTATTTTACTAAAACACCAAAAATTAGTAGTAAAAAACAAATAAATACTTCTTTTTATTCTCGTTTTAGCTCTGTAAACAATGAATTTACAAATGAAGCAAATGTTGAAATTAGAAATAGAAAATGGGCGTCTTACACTAGTGTTTCTTATAGTAAATTTGGCGATTTAAGAATGGGGAAAGTAAGAAATCACGGTTTTAAGAATTGGGGAAAAGTAGTTGAGTATTCAAATAACACAAATAGTTATTACAACGCAATTCCTGTACCAAATTCAAATAGTAATATTCAAAAAAACACAGGGTATAAACAAACTGATATACTTCAAAAAATAGCAATTCCCATTTCTAAGAAAAGTAATTTAATATTTAATTTCCAATACTCAGAATCTTCAAATATTAATAGGTTTGATAAATTAAATGAATATTCTGATAATGAATTGAAATTCGCAGAATGGTATTATGGACCACAAAAAAGATTGTTAATTTCATCACAATTAAAAGTGAAACCCAATAAAAAGTGGCTTAAAAAAGGAACAATAACCGCTGCGTTTCAAAATATTAAAGAATCTAGAATACAACGAAAATTTTCCAGTTTAAATCGTTCTTATAGAAATGAAAGTGTAGCTGTTTGGAGTTTAAATGGAGACTTTTTTGTACCGTTAACAAAAAAAAATAATAGAATATTATCGTATGGTTTTGAAGGAACTCATAATAAAGTAAACTCTAATGCTTACGGTAAAACCTTAAACGTGGTTGGCAATACAATTATCGGTTTTAGTGATGATTTTACTGTTCAATCAAGATATCCCGATGGAGGAAGTACTTATACTAGCTTTGCTTCTTATGTGAATTACAGACAGGATATTAATAAAAAAGCAACATTAAATACAGGAATTAGATTTGTGAATACCTATTTAGGTGCAAAATGGATTGATAACACATTTATAACATTGCCAAATTTTGATATATCGTTAAATAATTCAGCAGTTACAGCAACTATTGGTTATGTGTATAAACCAACAACTGAATGGCAATTAAATAGCATAATATCATCAGGGTTTAGATCACCAAATATTGATGATGTTGGGAAAATTAGAGAAAAATCAGGAGATGTAACCGTGCCAAATATATATTTAAAACCAGAATATGTTTATAGCTTTGAAACAAGTGCCCTAAAATATTTTAATAATAAAACATTTCAAATAGGATTAGATGTTTATTATACGCTTCTAAATAATTACATTACAAGAGATTATTTCAGTATAAATAATGCAACAACAATTATGTACGATGGTGAAGAAGGGAATATAGTAGCCAATGTTAATAAAGATAATGCCTATATAATTGGAAGCACTTTTAGTTTTAGAGGAAATTTAAATTCTCTTTGGTTCACTAGAGGATCTGTTACGTATACTAAAGGGAAAGCGTACGACACCAAACTACCTTTATCTTCAATTCCTCCTTTATTTGGTTTATTTGAAATTGGTTTTGAAAAAGAACGTTTGCAAGCCAGTTTAAATTGGAAATTTAATGCAGAAAAACGACTAAAAGATTACAACTTAGTGGAAGGAAAAGATAATATTGAACAAACACCATTTATTGCTGCTACCAATAGTTATTACGGAAACCCTAGTTGGAATACCTTTAATTTTAGCGCTAATTATAAAGTAAATTCAGATTTAATATGTTATGTAAATATTGATAATATTTTTGATATACATTACAAAGAATTTGCTTCCTCAATTAGCTCACCTAGAAGAAATTTTTCATTTTCATTTTTACTTAATATTTAAGCCTGTTTTTGAAAAACAAGTGTAATTATAGGTGAAATATTGATAAAAACAGACTGATTGTCTATTGGCTATTGAAAAAATGTTGATTTTTAATATTTTTTCACTATTTTTGTAAATCCCATTAAATGAACAACATATGTATTTTAAACCCCTAAACTTCAGCAAAATACTTTTTGGTATAACTTTTTTAATCTCATTAAGTTCTTTTTCTCAAACAGTTATTCATACGGCAGATTTTGAGACAGACCTTAGTGGTTGGAGTCAAGCGGGAGGTGATGATTTTGATTGGACAAGAGATGCTGGAGGCACGCCATCTTCTAGTACAGGTCCTTCAACAGGGGCGAGTGGTTCTTATTACATGTTCACAGAATCTTCAAATCCAAATTACCCTTCTAAAGTTGCCTATTTTGTGAGTCCGTCCTTTGATTTAGCTGGAATAACAAACCCGTCTTTTGTATTTTATTACCATATGTATGGATCTAGTATGGGTACTTTAGATGTTGAAATAAGTACAGATGGAGGAGCAACCTATCCAACTAACTTGTGGTCGCAATCAGGGCAAGTGCAAACAAGTAGTAGTGCAGATTGGTCGCAAGTAACCTTAGATTTAACAGCGTATATTGGACAAACAGTTTACATAAGATTTAAAGGTACTACGGGAAGTCTTTACAGAAGTGATATGGCGATTGACAATATCTCACTAACAGTTACGTACTCAGGACCTGAAATAAACGTAGTTGGTAACGGAACGAATATCCCTGATGGTAATACAGCAATATCAACAACTGACGATACAGATTTTGGAAGTGTATTTTATTTAAATGGGTCAATTACAAAAACATTTACAATTGAAAATGTAGGAACTTCAGATTTAGATGTTTCATCAATAACAAGCAGCAATGCTTTATTTACCATAAGTAATATAACATTGCCAGCAACAATAACCAGCGGTAGTTCAGCAACCTTTGATGTTACTTTTGATCCCAGTACAGTAAGTACTCAAACGTCAACCATAACAATAAACAATACAGATTCAAATGAAGACCCATATACATTTAATGTTGAAGGGTCTGGGGTTGATTATTGCGCCTCTAGCGGTACTACGTCTTATGAAACGGGAGTTACATTAGTTTCATTCAATACTATTAACAATGCAGATGGCCCTTTGAAAGATGTTGGATACGAAGATTTTACGGCAATTTCTACATCGGTAATACAAGGCACTTCATACAATTTAACAGTAAATGTAAATACAGATGGAAATTATACCGCTCACGCATTTGTATGGATTGATTGGAATCAAGATGGTGATTTTGATGATGCTGGTGAAACATACGATTTAGGTGATGCAACAAATACCTCAGACGGAGCAACATCATTAAGTCCGTTATCAATAACAATACCTGCAACAGCAACTTTAGGTTCTACAAGAATGAGGGTTACAGCGAGGTATAATTCAAACCCAACCAGTTGTGGAACAGGATTTGATGGTGAGGTAGAAGATTATACGGTAAATGTCACATCTTCAGTACCCGCACCTGAAATACAAGTTACAGGAAATACAAATAATATTACAGATGGAGACCTTACAACTTCAGCTTCTAATAACACTAATTTTGGAGATGTAGATACCGGAAATTCAACAACTAAAACATTCACCATAGAAAATATAGGAAATGCAGATTTAACTATTGGAGCAACAGTTACACTAGCTACAGGAACTGTTTTTACAGTTACAACACAACCAGCAACTACAACTATTACATCAGGAAATTCTACAACTTTTATCATTACTTTTTCACCTGTTGCTATAGGTACTTTTACAGATGTTGTAACAATTACAAATAATGATTCAGATGAAGATCCATTCACATTTACTATTGCAGGAAATGGTTTGGCTCCATTAACTGTAGGACCGGGAGGTGTAACTAATGGGTTGCAATTATGGCTTAAATCAACAGCAGGATTAGGATATACAAACGGTCAAAGCGTTTCACTTTGGGCAGATCAAGCTAGAGGAGCTGATGCAACGGTGAATACAGCAGGTCAAGAACCTACTTATAGAGACGATGCAGCATATAATGTAAACTTCAATCCAGTAGTTGATTTTGATAATAATTATAGTTCTGTTGCTATTGATAGTGATTATTCATACGATGATACAACTACTCAATTTTTAGAAGGAACTAGTGGTTTGTACACGGAAGATATGTTTGTAGTATTGATACCAGACACTACAGTTAATTCAACTTTTGGGAGTATGGATATTTTTTGTGGTGATGAAGATATTGCTACCAATCAAACAGATGCTACTGGTATTGGTTTTGGCGCATATTCAATACGTTTTGATAGTGAAGTTATATCATATGCTGTTGGAACTACAACAGAAGATGGAAGTGGAGGAACAGAAAATGGTTATGGGGTTGCAGAAACAGGAACTGCTTCATATGACAATGTTGGAATTATTAATGCCAGAAATAATACAGGATTAACACAACAAGAGTTATATTACAATGCTACTAACATTGAAAATACTCAAAATGATGTTGCAGATTTCTCAAATGTTAATGATTCAAGATATTGGATAGGAAGAAGTGAGGGCTGGGAAGCAAGTACTGATGCACGTATTGTTGAAATTATAACATACTCCTCTAGAAAAACAGATGCTAGTTTAACGGATGAACGAAATAAAATACAATCATATTTAGCTATTAAATATGGTATTACGTTGGGTGTAAATGGCACAACACAAGATTATGTAGATTCTGCTGGAAACGTTATTTGGGATCAATCTGCGAATGCAGGTTATAATTATGATATAGCGGGAATAGGTAGAGATGACGATTCAGCATTAAATCAAAAACAATCTAAAAGTGTGAATAGTGCATTTGATGGTACTGGTCAAATTAGAGGATTGCTTACAATGGGATTAACAGATATCTATACTACAAATAATGAAAATATTAGTACCAATGCTACAACCTTTAGTGATAAACAATTTTTAACTTGGGGAAATAATAATGGAAATTTAGACAATGCTCCTAATGTTATAAATGTTGATATGAGTGCAGGAATAGCGGGGTTATCAACTCCCGTTACATTTACAGGAATGGAAAGAGTTTGGAAAGTAACAGAACATGGAGGAGATGTTCCTTCTGTTAAAATTTCAATTCCTACAAGTGCAGTGCGTAATATTTCTCCTCCGGGAAGTTATTTAATGTTTATTTCTGATACAGGAGTTTTTAGCCCTACAGCCGATTATAGAATAATGAAAGAAGTAGGAACTAATTTAGAAACGGAATATGATTTTGATGGTATTAAATACATAACTTTTGGTTACGCACCAGAAACACGTGTAGTACGTTCTATTAATTTTGATGGTATTCAGGATTACGTAGATATGGAAGATGCATTGGATGTAAATTCATCGCAATTCACTATTTCTGCCTGGATAAAAAGAGGAGCAGGATCAACCGATACGTCTATAATTTCTAAAAGAGATAATCCTTTTACAGAAGGATATGATTTTAAAATTAATTCTACAAACCAATTTGAAGTGGTCTGGAAAAATGGGACTACTCATACCATTACATCAACTACGGTAATACCACAGGATGAGTGGCATCATGTAGCCATTATTTATAGCGGAGGAACAGCTAATTTATATATTGATGGCGTTTTAGATAAATCTGTTTCATCTTTAACGGATCCGGTTAATACTGCACAATCTTTTTATATTGCAGCTGCAGGTAAAAATACACCAACAGCATTTTTTGAAGGTAATATTGATGAAGTTAGAATTTGGGATGTGGCTTTATCAGTGAATCAGTTGCGTTATATAATGAACCAGGAAATAGAAGATAATGCAGGTAATATAAATGGAACAATTATTCCGCAAACAATTACTAAAAATGAAGTGTCTTCAATTCCTTGGACAAGTTTGGCAGGGTATTACCCTATGTCTGCCTATGCTTATACAAACACTATAGACGATTCAGGAAATAAAAATCAAGGAGCTTTAAGAAATTTAGACACTGTAGATTATCAAACAGCACCTCTTCCATATGAAAGTACAGCTGATGGAAGTTGGGATACAACTACTACTTGGTTGAATAATTCAGTACAAACCTTACCTAATACTAATTCAATTGTTGATGGCTCCAAAATAACCTGGAATATTGTTGAAACAAACAATAATGTAAACACAACTAGAGATGTAACAGTATTAGGATTAAAAAATAATGCAAATGAACTTTCTGTTAATGCAGATAACTCTTTAACAGTATCACATTATTTATTGCTAAATGGAGTTATAGATTTAGATGGTGAATCTCAATTAATACAAACTACAGACAGCGATTTAGATGCCGCAAGTACAGGTTATTTAGAACGAGATCAACAAGGTGTAGGTAATTTATATCGTTACAACGACTGGTCTTCACCAGTAGTTTCAGATTTTGCAGCTAAAACTTATACCGTTGCAGGTGTTTTAAAAGATGGTACGAATGCTAGTAACCCTGTAAATATTACATTTGTTACGGGATATAATGGCGCAGTAGGGCCTCCAATTCAAATAGCAGATTACTGGATATATAAGTATGTTAACGATTTATATGATGATTATAGTAAATGGGTACAAATTGGTAGTACAGGAACTTTAAAAGCTGGAGAAGGATTTTTAATGAAAGGAACAGGAGCAGTATCAGATCAAAATTATGTATTTGTAGGTAAGCCAAATAACGGCACTATTACCTTAACAGTTAATGATAATAATGATTATTTAGTTGGAAACCCATACCCTTCTGCTTTAGATGCAAATCAATTTATAGCTGACAATTCAGGAAGTATTACAGGAACACTCTATTTTTGGGAACATTATGGAGGAGACACACATAATTTAAAAGATTATCAAGCCGGTTATGGAGCCTATAATTTATCTGGAGGTGTAGCAACAACCGCCGATCCCGATGTAGATCAAACAGTTCCTACCTCACCAAAAACACCAGGCAGGTATGTTGCTGTGGGGCAAGGGTTTTTTGTACAGGGTAATACAACGGCGGGAGCCAAAAGTATTGTGTTTAATAATGGTCAACGTGCTTTTCAAACTGAAGATGTTACCAACTCAATTTTTATGAAAACAGCAAAACCTACTAAAACAATTTCTAAAATAACTACAACTTCTGATACACGACAAAAATTTAGAATTGGATTCAATGTGGGAGGAAATGGTCATAGACAATTATTATTAACTATTGATGATAGAGCAACTGATGGTGTAGATTGGGGATTTGATGGAGAAATATATAATTTATTAAGTAGTGATATGTATTGGAAAATTGATGACAAGAAATACGCTATCCAAGCAACAAATAAACTTAGTTTAGATAAGGAAATTCCACTAGGAATTCAGTTAAAAGAAGATGGTACAGTAAATATAAATGTGGATAGATTAGAAAATGTAGCTGAAGATATCTCAATTTATATTAAAGATAATTTCACGGGAGAAACATACGAGATTACAAAACAACCTTTTGAAATTAATTTAGAAGCAGGAGAATATGCAGATAGGTTTGTGCTTGCATTTCAGCCACGTTTAAAAACATTGGAAGAAATAACTTTAGAAGAAGGGATGCATATTTTTATGAATAATACCATTTCTGAATTACAAATAAAGAAAATTGTAGATACCGAAATACTCAATATTAGTATATTTAATTATCTTGGTCAAAAAATACAAACTTGGGAAACAAATTTAAATGAAAGGGTTACCTCATTACCAATTCGTAATACTGTTACAGGTATGTATATTGTAGAAATTAATACTATTACAGGTAAAATCACAAAAAAAATAATTATACAATAACACTAAATTAGAAATTTACAACTAACTAGCCCAATGAGAATAAAATTACTATTTATAACGTTATTTTGTGCCTTATTTTTAGCAAATGCTCAAACAAATAAAGATTTAGCAAATAAATATTTAAAGGAAAGACAGGAATTAGTGTTTACCTTTACTGCAAATAATTTAAAAGAAGTTCAAGAGCTTTCTAAAATACTTTCTTTTGACCACAGACAAGATAGAAATAAGCCTTTAACAATAAATGCAATTGCAAATAAAAAGAATTTTCAAAAGTTTTTGGCATTCAATTTACCTTTTACCGTTGATAAAAAATCGAATGAACCTAAGGATGTAGTAATGTTTGACCCTAAAATTCACAAAAAAGGAATTTCAGGGAAAAACGCAGCATATACATTAACATTTCCTTTAACAGCATACCCAACTTATGCGCAATATGCTCAACAAATGGCTGATTTTGCAAATGATAATCCTACAATTGCACAATTGGTAAATATAGGCCAGTCAGTTAATGGGAAAGATTTACTTTTTATTAAATTATCAGATAATGTTGGCACGCATGAACAAGAACCTCGTTTATTGTTAACATCTTCAATGCATGGAGATGAAATAGCAGGTTATCCAATGATGCTTTCTTTAATAGATTTTCTTATAACAGCTTATAATGATGTAGCAAATCCGAGACATACCGAAATAAAAAATTTAGTAGATAATTCTGAAATATGGATTAATCCAATGGCAAATCCTGATGGGACTTTTTTTGGTTCAGCTACATATACAACAGTTAGCGGAGCACGTAGAGCAAATGCAAACAACATTGATTTAAACAGAAATTATCCTGATCCAAAAGACGGATCTAATCCTGATGGTAATGCTTATCAAGCTGAAACAATTGCTTTTATGTCTATGGCAGATACTTATCATTTCGTAATTGGAGCAAATTTTCATGGAGGTGTAGAAGTGATTAATTACCCTTGGGATACTTGGACAGCAGCTGAAGGTTACCATGCGGATGATGACTGGTATCAATTTATAAGTCGTGAATATGCCACAAATACTCAAACTGATAGCCCGGCTCTTCCAAATTATATGACTTATTTAAATAATGGTATTACGCATGGAGCAACCTGGTACAGAGTTGCAGGTGGGCGTCAAGATTATATGAATTACGATAAACATGCAAGAGAGCTTACTGTAGAATTGAGTGATCTTAAAATAATTCCAGAGGGTGAAATTGAAAATCATTGGAACTACAATAAAAATGCACTAATAGATTTTTTAAAAGAAGGAATATATGGTTTTACAGGTTTAGTAAAAGATGCATCTACCGGAAACCCAATAAAAGCCAAAATAACGATTGTAGGTAGAGACGATCAAGTAAATAGTAGAAACTCTTGGGTTGAAACAGAATTACCAATAGGAGATTATTACCGCCCTGTAAAAGCAGGTACGTATGATATTTTGTATGAAGCAGATTGCTATCAATCTTATACGTTAACAAATCAAACAATTACAGATTTACAAACAATTGTATTACCTAATGTTACATTAACACCTGTTACAGCAACTACTCCAATAAACTTTATTACTTCAAGTATTACCAATACAACAGCTACACTTGGATGGGATGATACTGGAGTTAGTTCCTATGATATACAATATAGAGTTAATGGATCTTCAACTTGGATAAACACATCTTCAGTAACAAACTCATTAGATTTAACAGGCCTAACCGCTTCTACTACTTATGAATATCAAGTTAGAAGTGTGTGTAATTCCAGTACTTCTAGTTATAGTACTTCAACAACGTTTACAACCTTAGCAGTTAATTATTGTGCCGCTGCAGGAAATAGCATTGTAGATGAATTTATTAGCAATGTACAGTTAGGAGGAATAGACAATAATTCTTTAGCAACAACAACTTCTGGGTATTCAGATTATACAGGTTCTGTTATTTTTCCAGATTTAGATTTAAACTCAACGAATAATACAGTTTCAGTTACTAAAAACTGGCCAGGGACGGTTTATAATGAAGCTGTTGCTGTTTGGATAGATTTTAACAAGGATGGAACTTTTGGTGCTGCTGAAATGGTTTTTGATGATGCTTCTTCTAAAACAATTACAGTAGTAAGTCCAAATTTCACTGTACCCGGAACAGCAGTGTTAGGGACAACTAGAATGAGAATTATAATGAAATATTACAGTGGAGCAGGAAGTAATATAACCGACCCATGTGAAAATACTTTTGCTTATGGTGAAGTTGAAGATTACACCGTTAATATTGTAGATACAACGTTGAGTATTGAAGATGAAATATTAAATACATTTCAATTGTACCCAAACCCTGTTTCTTCAGGGGAGATTACTATAAAAATGCCTAAAGAAATTACAGGTTTTACTATTTTAATTTCAAATGTATTTGGTCAAAAAGTATATAGAAAAGAGATTATATCTAATTACAATAACCTATATAAAGTAACTACTACAAACCTACAATCAGGTATTTATTTTATTACGGTAAGTACAAATTTAGGGAAAGCAACAAAAAAACTAATTATTCAATAAGTACTGTCCTTGCGAAGGAGGTACGTCCCGATAATTATCTGGAGCTGCAATCTCATGAATAGAAATTCAAAACTTCGTAATGACGAACAATTACATTGTTATTCTAACAATCCGTTTTTTTGTCATTCTGACAAAAGAAGGAATCGCATTGAAACGTAGTAGTATGAGATACCTCGCCCACTCGGTATGACAAATGAACTATTAACTAACAACGTGAGTTCAATCTAAGATAAACACATCCGTTTGAGTTTTTTACTATAGCAAAAAAGTATCAAAAGCAAGTTTTTATCATGTAAGAGCCTAATTTTGATACAATTTTCCTTCATTTTATTACAAAAAATTACGCTATTTAGTCATCCCTTAAAAACAATTAGATTATTGATAATCAGTTGATAAACTCTTTCAATAAGTTTTTAAAACTGCAAGCAAATACGTATCTTAGTAAAAAAGCTTGCAGATATGGTTGGTAAACAAGACAAGACACCTCAATTAAGTATTTTTGATACACCCCTAGAGAGATTTAT
>JAKIVA010000002.1 GCA_021647265.1 Lutibacter sp. | reverse complement strand
ATTATGGGAGTTCCGCTAAAGTGTGTACTTTTGTTCATATCCGTTTTTTTTGTCAAAAACAAGATATAAATAAAGCAGGAAATCCAACTATGGAAATCCTGCTTTTAAAAATGTTTATCGGACACTAATAAAAAAGAATATAACATTGCTCCTTTTGACTTATTATCAAATTCAAGTAACATGGTTATAGCGCTTCAATATATCAATAAACCTGAAGATGTTAGTTCCATTTTTAACGAAATTTCAACAAAGAGAATGGATGTTGAAAATTGTGTTTATTGTGAGTATAGGATTTATGTGAAGGCTTTGGCCGATATTGAGTTGAAAAATTACACCTCTGCAATTGAATTATTAGAAAAAATCACCCGTAAATTGAGTGAAAATTACCTAAGAAAACCCTTATTTTCTGCATATATTCGATCAAAAAATTCAAAAAAAGTTGATGATTTAATACAAAAATTAAGTTTGCTAATTCCAATAAAAGATATGCAAGAACTATACCTACATATTGGAAAAGAATACTTGAGATTGGGCTTACAAGTAAAAGCAACTTTTTATTTTGAAAAATTAATAGACACCTTCAAAAATAATAGTGAAAATGAAAATCTTTCTTTAGCCTATTTCTATAATCAAGATTATACGAATGCGGAAGTATATGTATCAAAAATACTTAAAAAAGATACTTCTAATATTGGTTTGCTTTCTAAATTGGCAAGTAGTCAGTTTAAAAATGGTAAAATTGCTGCATCCAAAGAAACCATCGCCAAATTAAAATTTTTAAAGAAGGATTATCAATACGGGTCTATAGATTATGCTCTTGCTCAATATTTTGCAATTCTAAAAAATAAGAAAAAAGTAATAGAACATTTATTAAAATCGGTATCTCAAGGGCATTTGTTCACTACATTATCTTATCAAAACGATCCTCTTTTTGCTGCTTATTACGAAGATGAGAGTTTTAAAAAAATTATAAATTTTTGGCATTAACTACTAATTAAAAAATATGGCATTACAAGACAGTTCAGGAGAAATATGGTCAATTTTGAAATTTATTAACAATTTGATAGGAAATATTATTTGGCCTATTACACTGTTAATTATATTCTGGGTTTTCAGAAAACATTTTGCAGGTATCATAGGGAAATTAACTGGAATAGAGGCTAGTGGAACAGGAATTTCACTCAAATTCGATCAGCAAATTGACGAAACAATTGAAAATTATTTACCCTCACAAACTAACGGTTCTACAATTTCAAAATCGGCTGTTCAAATCGGAGAAAATTCTACTAAAACAGCTAATTCTAGTAATCCTTTTCATCAAATAATGAATATAAGAGAAGCTTTAAACCACAGAATCATCCTTAAAGCTCAGGAACAAAATATTTCTACTAAAAATAAATCTAGCATTCAGTTAAAAGATACACTGGTAAATTCTGGTGCTATTTCTTCTGAAACAGGTGGTTTTTTTAAGGCACTGGTTGACTTAACAAATTCAAGTGATAGAGCAATTACTCAGGCACAAGTTAATAAAGTTCAATTGCTATACAATAATCTGAAACTATAAAAATTATGTCTAAATTAAATAATGCATTTGCACTTATAATTGGAATTGGAGATGAATCTTTAGACACTGTAGGTGATGCAGAAGACATTTACAATTTGTTAATTGATGAAAAATTAGCTGGATATAATCCAGACAATGTTATTTTAGTTAGTGGAGAAGAATCTACAAGGCAACATATATTAGATGCTTTTGATAAACTCACACAAAAAACCAATGAAGATTCATCTATTTTTCTTTATTATTCTGGACACGGAGGCTATCAGTTAGATCAGTATTTTATTCAACCTTATGGTATGAGAGAAGGAATGACCAAAGAGGAGTTTACTGAGGCTTGGGTGAGTTATTAGAATTTTAGAAGTTTCAGGATATCTTCAAATGGAAGTGCCAAAACGTGCAAAAGAGGCAGGTAAAATGCAAAATCCTTATGTAAACTTACAGAACTATGATAATTTTGCACTTAGTTACGTTCCCAAAGAAATTAGAGATAAATTTTCTATTGAAAAAATAGAATATTCAGAAAAAATAACCAGTAAAGAATTAAAAACAATTGTAACATCCTATAGAGAAACCGAAAAAGCTAATAATCTTTTACTTTTTATTCACGGTTTTTCTGGAGAAGCGGCTGATACATTTGGTATTATTCCAAAATTATTGATGGAAGATGAAAGAATGAATGGCTGGGATATGAAACCTTTAGGATATTCACCTCATGTAACCCCTGAATTTGGTAAAGATATTTGGGGAGATATTCAAGATATAGATAAAATTTCAAACTATTTAGTAACTTCTTTTAAGTATAAATTTGATAAATACGATAGAATTGCCATTGTTGCTCATAGTTTGGGAGGTTTAATTGCCCAAAAAGCAATTATTGAGCTAACTAAAAATTTAAGAGATAAAATTTCCCACTTAATTTTATTAGGTACACCAAGTAATGGTATTGATTCTGCTGTACTAACTAATTCATGGGACAATAAATATAAACAATTAAGTAGTGATGGAAATTTTATTAAAAACTTGAGAAAGGAGTGGAGTAGTACCTTTAAAAATAACTACCCCTTTCATTTAAAAGTTGCTGCAGCAACCGATGATGAATATGTAAGTACCAATTCGTGCTTTAATTCATTTAATGATGAACATTGTGAAATTATAGAGGGAAACCATTTATCTATGGTTAAACCTAAAGATGCGTTTAACGATTGTTATATGCTAATAATAAACACCTTAACAAATAATAATTTTCACAATCAATTTACGAATAACGAAGAAATTAATATAGCTTTAGGTAAGTACGATGCCGTTGTAAAAAAATTATTACCAATAGTTGATAAAATTGATGTGAATGGATTAAAACAACTTTCATTTAGTTTGGAAGGAATGGATAGAAAAGAAGAGGCTTTGGAAATTATAACCAATCACCCTTTAGCAAAAGAAAATTTGGATTTGTTTGGTATTATAGGAGGAAGGTATAAACGGTCTTATTTAAAAACATTTTCAAAAGAAGATGGAGAACTATCATTTGAGTATTACAATAAAGGTCTTCAACAGGCATTAAAAGAAAACAATTTAAATCAAATATATTATCAGTCCATAAATCTCGCATTTTTAAGTCTTATTAAAGATAACAATGAAATAGCAATGAAAAAATACGCAAATCTAGCTTTGGAAGCTGCTACCAAGTGTAGAGATAATTTATGGAAATTTGCAACAATAGCAGAGGCAAATTTATATATTGGAGATTTAGAATTTTCAAAAAAAATGTATTCAAAGACCTCTAAAATGGCAGGTATTAGAGAAAAAATTTCCATACACACCAATGCCTACAAAGCATATTGTTACCTAATGAGCACAGATAATCCAAATGATGAATACATTAAATTTTTACACTCCAATTTTTTAATGTAAATACCTGATATTTAAATGATTTCGTTATTTTCTAATAAAATTTGTTATATTAGGCTCTAAATAAAACTACTACTAACTAAAATTATTAACTATGTCTTCGAATACTATTTTTATTAGTTATTCTCGAAAAGACGCGGATTTCGTGTCAAAATTCACAAAAAAATTAAGAGAAGCTGGTGCAAACCTTTGGCTTGATAAACAAATAAAACCTGGTGGACTTTGGGATGATTCCATAGAATCAGCTTTAGAATCTTGCCAAGATATAATCCTTATTATGTCTAAAAATTCCGTTGAATCTGGAAATGTGATGGATGAAATTTCCTATGCTTTAGAAGAAAGGAAAAGAGTAATTCCCGTTAAAATTGAAGAATGTGATGTTCCTTTTAGATTAAGACGTATTCAACATATCGATTATTATTTAGATGAAGAAAAAAGTATGGATCTGCTAATAAATACCTTAGATCAAAATTCATTTAAAAGTAGTGAGGCTAAAAAACTAGCATCTAAAAAATCGTCTGTAGAAATACAACAAGAAAAAGTACAAGAAAAAGTACAAGAAAAACCTAAACCTGAAAAGCAAGCTATTCAAAATAAGCCAAAAAAGAAGAAAGGAACTCTTAAATATATTATTGGTGCACTTGTACTAATTCTAGGAATTTATTTTATGTCTGGTAATAGCGACGATACTGTTGTTGATGAGACTAATAATAACATTCCAGTTGTAACAGATGCTGAAGATTGGGATAGAATTAAAGAAAGTATAAAAATTGAAGATTTCCAGAATCATTTGAAAAAATTTCCTGAAGGCTCTCATATAAATCAGGCAAACTTATTAATTAGCATGTTACAAAGTGTAGCGGATGAAGAAAAAGAATGGTATGCTGCGGTTGCAAACAATACGGCTAATGATTTTTTAAACTACATAATGAATTATAGAAAGAAGGGTATTTTTTATACAGATGCAGTTAAAACATTGGATAATTTCTTCACCTCAAGTGGTTTTGTACAATTTTCATCTTCAACTGGAGAAATGTATTTTTCTGTTTTTGAAAGTACAAATAACAATATACCTCAGGTTAATGATTTAATTTTCTCTACCACGCCAAGAAATATTCATGCTGAACCTTACGGAACAGTAGGTTTTAACAGTACTATTTATACGACAAGTAAAGATGAAGTTTTTAAAATAAAGAGTGTTGAAAAAAGCGGTAATGCGTACTGGGTGCAGGTAACATTTTAATTTTAAACATATAAGAATCGTATATTTGAAACTTTCTTAACCCAAGTACTAAATAATGTTAGCGTTATGTTACTTTGCTTTGGCAAAAGCAGGACAGAGCTTTAAAAAAAGGTCTTGTAGACCTTTTTAGTGAATGGGCCAGCTGGCGCAAAGGCATACTACAGTTTCTTTAAAAATTTTATCTCAAATTTTCTTCTACAATGTTAATGGAACACGCTTTTTACGAAACGACGATAGGAGAGTAGTGGAATGTGTATGGAATGGTATTATTTGTTCTAATTTTTAATCAAATACGGAATCCCGTAAAATTTTACTTCTTAGATTAAATACATTTATGCTTAATATTAAAAATCAAATACAATGATAAAAATTGAAGCTATTAAGCCTGGTCCAAAACCAAAAAAAGATGATGGGTCATTAGACAAAAGAAGACGAGTTACACCAGATAAAAAGAAAGATTATCCTCCATTAAAAAAACACAAACACGAAAAGGGTGATTAATTGAATTGATCATTCAAAATTCAATTTCTGAAATTAGTTTTGTTTATAAGTAGTTTATATTGTTAACAATAATTATCTCATAATATGATATAATTAAAATGTTAAATTTATATTTGTAACTGAAAATCAATTATTTGGTTATGAATCGTATTAAAGAAATATTAGAACTAAAAGGCGTAAAGCAGACTTGGTTAGCCGAAAAACTCAATAAGAGTTATAATATGGTTAATTCTTATGTGCAAAACAGAAGGCAACCGAGCCTTGAAATTCTCTACGAAATAGCAAATCTATTACAAGTTGAAGCAAGAGAATTATTGGATTCTAATCAATTAGTTGCTAAAGAATCGAGCATTAGTGATACTGTAGAAATTCCATTGATTGGTTCTGTTTCTTGTGGGTTACCAATTTTTGCGGAAGAAAATATTGAAGCTCAAATACCTGTGTCTACAAAGTTAATTCGAAAATCTGCTAATTATTTTCTTTTAAGGGCTTTTGGTGATTCGATGAATAAAAAGGGAATTAATAGTGGAGATTTATTGTTAATTAAACAACAACAAGTTGCTGAAAGTGGAGATTTAGTATTAGCATTAGTAGATGATGATGCCACTGTAAAAGAATTTATAAATAATGGAGATACTATTGTTTTAAAGCCTCACTCTTCTAACCCAAAACATCAACCAATAATTCTGACTAGTGATTTTAGAATTCAAGGAGTTGTTGAAAATATAATTTCATTATAAATACTTATGTTAAACTTTAAATATTATCGAACTACACCATTAATTGTAATAATACTTTTATCCTCGATAGGAATAGATTTTTGTTTAGAGAATTGGATTGTGCCATATTTAGAATCAAAAGGAATTATGCATATGCGTGCTCCTGGAAATATTGCAATTATTGGTGGATTTTTAGCATTTTATGATTCCTATTTATGGAAGCTACCTATATTTAGGTTATTAGTAAATATTCCTAATGTTTCCGGCAGATATAAAGGGAAAATAAAGTATAATTTTAACGAGAAATACGGTGAAAAAGAATGTTCAATAGAGGTAAAACAAACTGCATCAAAAATAAAAGTTCATTCCTATTTTAATAACGAATTAAATGAAAAAACAGATTCTAAATCATTAGTGGAAGATGTTAGACTTGAAGAAGATGGTTTTTTTGATATTTATATGTTTTACTTAAATAATGGCAATAAAATTAATTCAACACTTGATTGTCACGAGGGAGCTAACAAACTGAGATACATACCAAGGAATAAGGAAAATAAAGCAAAACTTATGGGGCATTATTTTACTAATAGACAAATACAAACACGAGGAGAAATTGAAGTAGTCTTTGAAACTAAAAATTTAAAAGGAGAATTTTAAAAATATTATATGGCAAACTGTAATGGACTTTTTGTTGAATACAACAAAACAATAAGATTAGATAATGACCGTAGAGTCAAGCTAAGAGTAAAGAGAAACAACTTACGTTCACGGATTTCTGGTGGATATTCCATAGTTAAAAATTTGGATAAACTAGAACATCTAATGGAGTTTCAAAGTCAAGGTTCATATGTAATGGACACAATTATTAATCCAGAAGATCCAAATGATCAATACGATTTAGATGATGGGATATATTTTATAGGATCTTTAAATAGAGATGATCGACCACAACCTGAAACTTTTCACAATTGGATAATAAAATCAATAAAATCTGGACAATCAGACTATGAAATCAATGAAATTATAGATAAAAATACTTGCGTGCGTTTAGTTTATAGTTCCGTTGATGGAGATATTAATTATCATATTGATTTACCTATTTATTATGTAAATAGTACCAATGAACCCGATTTAGCAAATAAAAAAGATTGGTGGCATATCAGCAACCCAGTTAAATTTATAATTTGGTTTGAAGATTTGATGGAATCAGGCTTTAAAAGTGAATATATTTTAAAGAGTACATCCTATGAAGACGAATATCGAACTTGGTTAAATGATATACGCAAAAAAGATCATCAGCTTCGTCGCATAGCTAGGTATTTAAAAGCTTGGGGAGATTTCAAAAAAGGCGATATGCCTCCAGGAATAATTATGACTATTCTAGCTGGATTAAACTATGTTCCAAATGATAGAGATGATGTTTCTTTGAAAGATACTTTGATTAAAATAAATGAATATTTGGCTAATAATGGGTTTAAATGTTTGAGACCAACTACACCAGAAGACGAGGATTTATTTGAAAATTATTCAGATTCAAAAAAAGAATACTTTAAAAATGCACTTAATTCATTTGTTGTTAGTGCTAAAAAAGCCATTGATTTAAGTAATCAAAAAGAGTCGTCAGAAGAATGGGAAAAACATCTCGGAAAAAGATTCCCAAAAGGACAAAATATCGATTCTGATACAAAGGAAAAAAGAGCTAAAGGCTATACGTGATACCGTTTTGACTAAAAGTGCATTTACACAAAAAGATGGAAGAATAACTTCCGATAATGAAGGAGTAAAAAATAAAGAACATAAAAATTTCGGTGGGCAGTAGATATTTTAAAAGTAAAAAGCTTAATTTTTTTCAAAAAGCAAAACTTAGTAATACAGTTATTAAGAAAGAAGTTGAAAAAATTAATTTTTATTATGATTTTCTTAATTGTAAAATTGAGAATCGAAAGCTTGTTTGTACTGGAAAAACAAAGCCTACAGCAACATCGGAAGAATATAGTTTTAGAATAATTTATGATGGCGAAAATTCTCCTAAAGTTTTTGTAGATAATCCAGTAATTGAATACAATGATGACATTCATATGTATCCCACAGATAATAGCCTTTGCTTATATCATAAAACGGATTTGATAAATGAAAGATGGAGTAATAAGAATTACAGTTTATTTGATACTATAATTCCTTGGACATTAGAATGGTTCGTTTTTTATGAATTATATCTTATAACAGGTAAATGGGAGCATCCTTTTGTTCCTCATAATTTTTCAAAATGAGTAAAATATTTGTCCTTGAGGATTTCATAAAACATAAACTCAAAAATTTTGATTTAAAATTAACAGTTAAAATAGATGGGAGGGAAGGGGTCGATTTTGTAATTGGAGATAATCAATTATATCTGCAATCCATAGATTTAGATACTGTACAACGCAGTATTAAAATAGCAAAACAAGATTTAGGAGAATTAAGAGAGAAACTGTTTGTTACTCTAGTTTTAATAATAGATAAAGAATCAAAGGTGGTTTATTTAATTCCATCAAAAGATTTATCGCAATCTGATAGCAATATCTTTATAGAGAACGAAGTCAGCTTAATGCCAAGTTTATCTAATTGGGAGATTAAAAATATCTACTATTACAATTCCAGAATTAGCAAAGTATGCATTAGAAAATATGATTGATAAACTAAAAGCTTAGTTTTAAATATTATGTTAAATAGATTACTGCGCATTTACCCAGATGTAGCGTTGGCAAAACGGCCTCACTAGAATTTTGGTAAAACAATAGGTGAAATGAGCGTCCATATTTTAGGGGTTTAGTAATACATTTTATTAAGAGTTGTAATTATACAATAACTTCAAATCAATCTTAATAAGTTCCAATGTTTCCTAAAATATAGTGAATGAACCGTAATTGTTTCCAAAATTATATGCAGCCTTGAATTTTTGTTTCTTTTGTTTCAAGACAAAAGATAGTGAAAAAAGAAAAAAAAGTTAAATTGGAATAATACAGTTAACAAGTGTATAGAAATTTATTTTTCTTAAATTTTATACTCTTGTGGCAATCTACGAGAATCACGTAAAATTTTTTATAACGTACATTTTATCGAATACGCGATTTTTAAACAGAGCAAAAAGGTTAGCTTTTATTTTGGCGTTGGCAAGCGGCTGCAAATTGTGTGTAAAATAAATTGTGATAACAATTTGGTTTTACAAAACAATAAAGTGATTGACAGCGGCAATTTAACATAATGGCAAATTATAGCTACAAATTAATAAACGAGAAATTTCTCTCTAGAATCGCGTATTTGAAACTTTCTTAACCCAAGTACTAAATATCGTAAAGAAATAGAATGCTTCTTGGATATTTTACATAATATTCAATTATAGCTATCAAATAAAACTACAAGTTCATAAGCCGTAATTTCTTTTAACATAATTGTTGACGATATAGACCTAAAGGCACTATATCTACAATTATGTGTAAATAGCCTGAAATACGGCTATACAGTAATTACTATGTATTTGTACTATAATTTATATTATGTTAAATAGTATATTGTAAAACCCCTATTTAATAAAAATCGTAAATTAAAATGTAAAATTAAACCCAACTAAAAAAACACGCCCCTTATTGTTACTAAAAGTTAATTCCATATGTTTTTTTTGATAAGGTGTAGTAAACAAATAAGTACTACCAATACCAATAATAGCACCTGCAAAAATATCCCATAAATCATGTTTATTAGCATTAATTCTAGAATATCCCGTAAAACTAGCAATAATATAAGCTGGAATTCCATATGTAAGTCCATATCTTTTTTGTAAAAAAGAAGCGCTTTGAAAAGTTACTGAAGTATGCCCTGATGGAAAAGAATTTAAATCACTTCCATCGGGTCTGTTTTTATTAATTGCAAATTTTAGTATTGCTGTTGTTGCAAGACTAACAGCAAATCCTTTATAAAACTGTTTTCAACCTATTTTATCATTATTAATTATGGTTGCAGTAAATACGCTTAAAGGTAATGCAACCAAAAAAGCATCTCCGGCTATTTCAAGATTTTTATTTTGAGATATTAAATTTGTAAAACTTAAGACGATACTAATTAACACATATGTTTTTACATTACATCTTCTTTGGAAATGCTTTTGGTGTCTAAAATTCATAATTTTTTAAGTGAGCTTAAATGTACTTATTTTTATTAAGTTTCATAAAGTATAAATTACTCCACTACCCTTTCAATGTGTATATTTGCAGTATGCAGATAGAAATTATTTTTGAAGATAACTATATTGTAATTGTAAATAAACCCAATAACATTTTAATTCACAACTCTTATTATGCCCGTAATATTGAGGAACCTACCTTATTAGAAATTTTAAAACAGCAAATAGGTACTACTCTTTATCCTGTTCACCGTTTAGATAGAAAAACTTCAGGAACTTTAATGTTGGCAAAACAACAAGATGATATTGCTATTTTCCAAGAACTATTTAATGCGAATCAAATAGAAAAGGTGTATTTGGCAATTGTCAGAGGCTTTGTCACTAAATCTAAAATTATAGATACACCTGTTAAAAATCCTGACACTCAATCCTATAAGGAGGCGGAAACTCTTTGCGAACCTATTTTTACAAAATTATTAGCTATTCCAGTACACCCCTACGAAGTTTCAAGGTATAGTTTGATAAAACTTACACCTGCTACTGGTAGGATGCATCAACTCCGAATTCATATGAATAAAATAAGTCATCCCATTATTGGTGATTCAAAATACGGAGATCGATTTCACAATAGGATGTTTGAACAACAATTGAACTGTTGCAACTTATTTTTACATGCTTATTCCATAAGTTTTGTGCACCCAATTTTCAATAAAAAAATAATTGTAAAAGCTCCATTTCCTGTTGATTGGCTATCAATTTTTAAAAAATTTCACTGGGAAATATAGAAAAATAAAAATCGTTTTCAAAATTTAATTCTACATATTTCCATACTTCAAAATTTTATACGAACAACCATTAAAACATAGAGTTAATTTTACCCCAAATCAAAAAACTCACTATTTCAACTGTTTAAATAATAAACAAGTCCTATTCTATTTCACAAACTATCACGTTAACAGGTGTTAATAGAATATTTAATGGTTAATTTATTCTACAAAATTTCAAAGAATCAAAATTTGAAAACGATTACAGTATTTGAATTTACATGCTTATTTTGCTAGCAATTTTTGTTGTTTTTCTTTTTTCATTATAAGTAATATAATCTCGAATACCTGTTCTTTAATATATTTAAAATTCTCAATATAATTTTTCACCTCTGATTTTAAAAGCTCATGATTCTCTCTAATTGCATCTTCTTTTTTTAAGTAGACATTTTCAATCAATAATGCTAAATTAATATTGTGTTCTTTAATAGAATTAATTAGCTTATCCCCTAGCTTTATTTCATGATTAATACCATTCAAAAATAATTTTGCCTTTGTGAAATTATTAGAATCACATAGACCAATTATATGCTCTGCAAGTAATTCTTTGAGGAAATTTTGTTCAACTTTAATAAATTTAATTTCAGAAATCCATTGTTTAGATTTGCTGTGTAAATAATCTACACTGTGTTTAAATGCAACTACTTTTTGTTGTTTTGGAATTACTCGTTTCATTTTAGTTGTTTAAATTGATTAAGAATCCGAGAAATAATTACATATCTCTCGGATTCAGAAAGAAGATTAGCTTATTTCTATCACTTTTTTGTGTTCTTCATTTTTTAAAATCTCCAATTTCTCTAAATGAATCCTTAGAACACCATTGTCATATTTAGCCTTAATCTTCTTATTAAAATCTATACTTTTTGGCAATGTAAAAGACCTTTTAAAAGAATTAAAGTAAAACTCCTGACGAGAGTAACCTTCTTCTTTATCTTCTACACTATTTTTGTTTTCCGCTGAAATTGTTAAAATATCATCGGTAATGGTTACTTCAAAATCTTCTTTTGAAAAACCAGGCGCTGCAACTTCAATTTCAAAGTCGCTGTTGTTTTCCTTAACATTAATTGCTGGTACCCAATTATCTTTTAAAATCAAATCTTCGTTTAAAAGTCTGTCTGTATCCAAAATATCAGGTAACATTTGATCAAACAAAGGAAAACGTCTGTTAAATTTAATAAGTGACATGATAAACTATATATTAAATAATTAAAACTACCTCTTTAACGCATAACAAGGTAATATATACACGTAAAAATAGCAATGACCTTAATCAATTTATAGCATGATTATCATCAATTCAATTGTTGATTTACTCTATTTTAAGGAGCTTTTTTTTATTGATAAGTTGAATGCTTTTTGGGTATATTTCAATTAGTTTTTCTATTTTAAAATCATGTAAAGTTCGGGTCAAAGTTTCTTTGGCAATCCCTATTGATTTAGCTAAATTACTACGAGAAATAGTAATTTTATCTTCAGAATTTAAAAATTTATCAGTTGCTAATTTCAGTAACGTTATAGCTGTTTTTTTTCGAACACTACCATAAGCCAAAAGCATCAATTGTTCTTTTATATCAATTAAATTACTGGCTATTAAATCTATGAATTCATAAACAAAAGATGGGTTATCTTCTGTGATTTCAAGTATTTCGTTTTTAGTAATTTTATATAATTCTGTAGCTGTAATAGCTTTAGAATTTTCAAAATGAGCCACACCTTTTATAAATGAAGAATATCCAAAATATTGATTTTTTGTAAAAAATCCAGTGATAAATTCTTTTCCTTGATTATTAATTTTATAGGTTTTTACTTCTCCTTTTTTAATTAAGAAAACATGATTGCTTAAATTTCCTTTGCAATAAATTGTTTCTTCTTTTTTATAATTATATATTCTTTTTTGCTCTAGAAAATGATTTATATTTTTAATATTTTCAACATGTTTTTTGTGTAATTCAGTATTTTTAATATTAAATCTGTTTTCTGAACTTTTTTTAAATACTGCTACTCTTTTTAATCTGCTTTCAATTACTCTCAACAGTTCAGATTCTTCAAAAGGCTTCCTTAAAAAATCATCAGCACCTAATTCCATTCCCTTACGCAAATCGGTATAAGTAGTTTTTTCCTCAGTTAAAAACACAAAGGGAATACACGTTAAATGTGGTATTTTAGATACTATTTGTAAAACTCCAAACCCATCCAATTCAGGCATTTTCATATCACATATCAATATGTCTGGGAAAAAAGATTTAGCCAGTTGAATACCTAAAAATCCATTTTCAGCTGTTTTAACCCTGTAATTTGCGAGTTCTAATATCCTGAATGTAGTTTTTCTAATAATTTTATCATCTTCAATCAATAGAACCTTTTTTTTCATGGCTATTAATTTTAATACATGAACTTATGCATGTCAAAACTGAATAAATACATGGTAGATTTAACTAATATATTTACTAAAATTAACTCTTGAGATGAAAGTTATTACTTAAATGAATAAGAATCAATGATAAAAGTCAGATATAAAATATATTTTGCTAATAATTTAACAATTCTATTATTTCAGCATACAAACGATTTTTTGGTAAAAACATATCTTCTAAGTTTTTAGCAAATGGTATTGGAGTTTCTAAACTACCCACACGTTTAATTGGAGCATCTAAATATTTAAAGCAATTTTCTGTAATTAAAGCCGATATATCTGAAGCTATTCCTCCAAAAATGGTGTCTTCTTGTAAAATTAAAGCTCTACCTGTTTTCTTTACTGAATTATAAATAGTTTCGGTATCAAGTGGTTGTAATGTTCTAAGGTCTATAATATCTGCTGAAATTTGATGTTTTTCAACTTCGTTTAAAGCCCAATGAACTCCTGCTCCATAGGTTATTATACTAATATCGTTTCCTTCGTTTAAAACAGCAGCTTCTCCAAAAGGAATAGTATAATAACTATCTGGAACTTCTTGATAAACAGACCTGTATAACGCTTTATGTTCAAAAAACAGTACAGGATTTTCATCTTCTATTGAGGTTGCTAATAACCCTTTGGCATCGTAAGGAAATGCAGGGTAAACAACCTTTAATCCTGGAGTTTTGGTAAACCAAGCTTCATTTGTTTGACTATGGAAAGGGCCTGCACCAACACCAGCACCACAAGGCATCCGCAAAACAATATCAGAATTTTGATTCCAACGATAATAAGATTTAGCTAATAAATTAATGATAGGATTGAATCCTGAAGTTACAAAATCAGAAAATTGCAATTCAACAACAGATTTAAGACCGCAAATTGAAAGTCCGTAAGCAACCTCTATGATACCTGATTCACAAATGGGTGTATTTCTAACTCTATCAGCACCGAATTTTTCTAAAAACCCTTCCGTAATTTTGAATACACCTCCATATTCAGCAATATCCTGTCCCATTATTACCATATCCCCAAAACGCTCCATACTTTGTTTTAGTCCTTGTGATATAGCATCAATAAAACGAATATTTGTAGTTTTTACTTGTGGTTTTGTTTCTGTATAAATGGTTTTCTTATAAACATCGGCTAATTCTTTTTCAATTGTTGATGAAGTTTCTTCTTCATTAAAAGCCATTTTTAAATGTTCATTAATTTCTTTTGTGAATTCATTTTTAATTTGAAGTTCATTTTCTAACGTTAAAATCTTTTCTTTTTGTAAAAAAGCAGTGAAATTTTCTACAGGATCTTTTAATGACCATTCATTTAACAATTCTTTCGGAACATATTTTGTACCACTAGCCTCTTCGTGACCACGCATTCTAAATGTTTTAAACTCTAAAAGTACAGGTCTTGGATTTTTTCTAACATCTTCAGCAATTTTATTTACTTTAGCATAAACTTCTAAAATATTATTTCCGTCAATAATATGACTTTCCATTCCGTACCCAATACCTTTATCTGCTATATTTTCGCATTTAAATTGCTGGCTTGAAGGCGTTGAAAGGCCATACCCATTATTTTCAACACAAAACAGTACTGGTAAATCCCACACGGCAGCTACATTTAATGCTTCATGGAAATCGCCTTCACTTGTACCTCCATCTCCTGAAAAAACGACAGCAATACCGGTATTTTTTTTAAGCATATTTGCTAAAGCAATGCCATTTGCAACGCCCAACTGTGGCCCTAAATGAGAAATCATTCCAATTATCTTATGCTCTTTTACACCAAAGTGAAACGATCTGTCTCTCCCTTTAGTAAAACCACTTTTTTTACCCTGCCATTGTGAAAAAAGCTTATATAGCGGAACCTTTCTAGATGTTAGCACTCCTAAATTTCGATGCATAGGCAGTACATAATCATCATCTTTCAGGGCTGTTGTAACTCCAACGGATATTGCTTCTTGTCCAATTCCTGAAAACCATTTTGAAATTTTACCTTGACGTAATAATATGAGCATTTTCTCCTCAATTAAACGTGGTTTTATGAGTGCTTTATAGAGTTCTAACAACTCAATATCAGTAAAATGGCTACGATTGAAAATAATTGAATTTGGAATAGTATTATCTGTTCTCATTAAATATAAAATAAATTTAAATGTACACTATTGTTCTAAAACAAAATATACCTTATCAAAAAAAATGATAAGGTATACCTTAAAGTTAATTTTATAAATATTACAACTCCCCAAATATAGAATGCATCAAACGTTTTTTATCGTTGATACTTTCTTCTAAAGAAATCATAGTTTCAGTTCTTGAAACGCCATCTATATCGTCCATTTCAAAAATTATTTCTTTAGCATGAGTTGTGTCTCTAGCTCTTATTTTACAAAAAATATTGTATTTACCAGCAGTAATATATGCTATTGTTACATTTGGTATCTTCTTTAAGTCTCTAATAACTTGTTTTGTTTTTGAAGTTCTATCTAAATAAATACCAACATGTGAAATAAATGAATAGCCCATTTTTTCATAATTTAATGTTAGTGTTGAACCTTTGATAATTCCCTCATCTTCCATTTTTTTCACCCTAACGTGGATGGTTCCAGCAGATACAACTAATTTTTTAGCAATATCAGTAAAAGGAGTTCTGGCATTTTCAATTAAAATATCTAAAATTTGATGATCTATTTCATCTAGAACAAATTTCTTCATAATCTGTTTATGTTAAAAAATATTATATTTATTCAGCAAATTTATTAAAAAAAAACGATAAACAGTTAAATTATTTACGAATTTGACAATTTTAAATCCTCAATACTTAAATTTTCATCATTTATGAGGTTATACGTATGATAATTTGTCAAATTTCCTATTTTTTCAATATGTTTATACCGTAGTAACTGGTTATTTACAACTCTAAATTTGTATTGAATACCAATATCTTTAGTTTGTTCTATATTACTCTCTTTTACTTTAACATTTTTATAGATGATATCAAAAAACTTCTCATCATTATTTGGAATATTGAAATACGGCTTGTAATTGGTGTAATTTGCAGCTGTTGCAATATAAAATAGCCCTTTTAACAGTGCGTAAAAATTGAATTTTCTAGTGATATCCCTTTCGTAATCATTTTTAAAATGACCAGCTTCAATTAATATAGTGTTGTGCCCTAACTTTTGAAAATTATCTCCAGTAGCTGTTGGGTAAAATTCATCAGTATATCTACCTATTTGATTTGGAATTATTTGCTGAAGGAAGTTATTCATAGCCACAATAACGCTCATTGTTTGCTTTCTACCAGTTGTTAATGTTCTTTGGATATCTTCTGAAGGAGCTAAGAAAGAAATGGTAGCTGGGTTTTGAGTCCCTCTTACATTAAAAATAGAACGTTGGTCATGTAAATTAAAACAAAATTTAGGATTCGAATTTTCTAATGTTTTTCTTAATAGTTTGCTTTCTACAGCCTTTTGATCAACTGCATCACGATTTAAATCTATTTCATTGGCATTTTCTCGAGTAAATTTAATAGCGCCATCTGGATTTAACAAAACTATAAATTCAAGGGTGCAATTTGCTAAAATTAATGCTGTTATCTTATTTATTTCAACAGAGTCATCTTCAAAAAAATTAAACAAATCAAACAATGCTTTTGTTCCAGTACTTTCATTTCCATGCATTTGAGACCAAGTAAGTATTTTTGTATCTCCTGTACCTATGGTTATTTTATATATAGGTATATTATTTTCAGAATATCCTAAAATTTCTTTTTTAAATTTTGAGGATAAACTCAATATTAACGGATAGATATCTTCAAACAAAATTCTTCTTCCTGTTAATTTTTTTTCAAAGCTTGAGGAATACCAACACGCTAATTTTTCTAAACTTATAAAATTCATGTTACAAATGTAAATAATCAAATGTTTACAATTGTATACAGATTTGAATACGTAATAATTAACAATTGTCAACGCTATGTACGCTCTATAAAATTACACAAGTAATTTAGAAAACGAAGTATAGTTAAATTCTATGATATAACAATACTTAGTTGTAATTAAGTTAGTTATGTATTGCCACGTAAAGAGATAATTTAAATTACAGGTAGAGTAAAGCCTTTATGTAAATCTATTTTTTGCGTATTACTTAAAGATATGTTACATTTGTAATATTAATTTTATTTACAATGGTAAACGTCGAAGAATTTGCGAAACGACTTAAAATAATTATAGATTATTACGAAATATCAGCATCTCTTCTTGCAGAAAAAATGGAAATACAACGATCGAGTATTTCACATATCTTATCTGGAAGAAACAAACCTAGTTTAGAGTTTGTGTTGAAAATTTTAAAAACATTTCCCGAAGTAGAACTATACTGGTTGTTAAATGGTGTTGGAAAATTCCCGAAACAAACAATAAATAAAAACGAATATCCCCCACTCTCTTTAGATAGTGGCGTAACGCAAACAAAAAAAATAAGCACAGAGAATACCACTGTTCATAAAAAAGAAGATGATATTGACAGGATAGTTATTTTTTATAAAAATGGTACTTTTAAAAGTTATTTTTCTTAAAAGATTATTGATAACTCTCAAGAAAAGTACTGCATGAATAATTTATTCAATTAATTTAGCCATACCTGTTTTTAAAATTAGTATTAATTCATCTTTATTTTTATTACTTGATTGTTGCTGCGTATAAACTAACTGATTAAGCATATTAACAGCCATCTTATCAAAATTAAACTTTTTATACCGTTTCCCTAATTTTACAAAATCATCTGTAAGGTTTGTTATCGCTTCTTTATTATCACTTTCTGAAATCCATTTAAAGGCTTCAGAATAAAGCTGTTGAATCCTTTTGTTATTCGATAAGAACATTCCACTTAAAACATGATTCGCTATAAAAGGTAGTTTTGTTTTATCTTTCTCATTGATATAAATATTGGTAATTGACTCCGCCAAATGCTCTTTAGTATCTTCACTTAAGGTACTAATTTTATTTAATGTAGCTTTTTTATCTATTTGGTATAAAGAAAACAATGATTTTCCTAATATAGCGTAGGACTCACTATTCATCCCTTTTTCAAAAAGAGGTTTGTACTTTGCTTCAACTAATTTACCTAAAACTTCAATAGCTGCAGCTCTTACCAGTGTTTTTTTATCAAATTTTGCTAAGTTTTCAATTTTTGCAATTGCTTCTTTCTTATAGTATTTTTGAAATAAATCAACTCTTTCCAACGCTAAAATTCGTATCTCATAATAAGGATCGTTAAAGGCTTTAATTAAAGTGTTAAAAGCCTCCTTATTATCCTGTTGCTTGGCAATTTCTTCCAAAGCATACCTTCTGTCTAAATAATGTGACGCATTTTTAAATTGAAATATATAGTTTTCTAATGTTTTTTTATCATCTATTTCTGCTAAAAGCACATGTTTTGCATCAACATTAATTAACTTTGGAAGTTTATTAAAAGGAAATGTAAATGAATTCCTGGTTTTATCTACCCAAACATCATGTCTGGTTTTACTATTACCTTCATAAATATCAATACTTAGAGGGAATTTAAATGTTTTCCCTTGTTGATTAATATTAACGGTTACGGTATTAATTATGGTATTATAGTCGTATGTTACACTCAATCTTATATGCCCATCTCCATAATACCATTGGTTAAAAAACCAATTTAAATCTTTCCCGCTTACTTCCTCAAAAGACAAACGTAGTTCTTGTGCTTCTGCAGTTCCAAATTTATGCTCAATTAAGTAGTTTTTCATTCCTGCAAAAAAAGCTTCATCTCCCAAAACATCCCGCAGCATGTGTAATATTGCATTTCCTTTATGATAGCTAACAGTGTCAAACATATCTTCTCTATTTTCATAATAGAACCTAACTAGCTTTTTACCTTCACTTTGACTTTGTAAATACGTTTGTACGTCATCATACATATGAGCATTTGCTTTGTCTTTACCATATTTGTGTTCATACCATAAATAAACGCTGTATGTAGCAAAAGATTCGTTTACGGTTAAATTTGACCAACTTTCAGCAGTCACTAAATCTCCAAACCAATGATGAAATAATTCATGAGCAATGGTTCCCTCCCATTCGTTGTTGTCAATTAATTGTCCCTTTTTTTGTTGTGCAGCTTCTCCGTGTACAACAGCAGTTGTATTTTCCATTGCACCGCTCACATAATCTCTAACAACTATTTGACTGTACTTATTCCATTGGTAAGGAACTCCTGTAATTGTTGAAAAAAAGGTCATCATTTCAGGGGTTTTACCAAAAATATCTTTAGCCACAGATTCGTATTCTTTTTCAACATAATAATTTACATCAATACCATTCCAGGTGTCTTTTACAATGCTGAATTCTCCTACTCCCATAAAAAACAAGTATGGAGCATGTTTTTTATCCATTTTCCAATAATCAGTTCTTGTACCGTCAGCATGGGAGGTTTGACTTATTAATTCACCATTTGACAGTGTCACAAATTTACTTGGAACCGTCATATAAATCTCTTCTGTACTTTTTTGATTGGGAGAATCTATTGTAGGAAACCAACAACTGCTTGACTCTGTTTCTCCTTGCGTCCAAATTTGAGTTGGTTTATCAGGATCTTCATCTTTTGGATCGATAAAATACAATCCTTTAGCTTCTTTAATAGTATTACTGCCCTTTTGTCTTACTTCTTCAGGCTTTGCAGTATACTTAATATAAACGGTATAATTTTCCTCTTTTTTATATGTTTTATCCAATTCAATTGTCAATTCATCATCTGAGTAATTATATGGTACATTGCGGTTATTTATTTTAACCTCATAAATTTTAAAAGACTTTGCGTCTAACACCAATTTATTTGTTGGATAAAAATGAGGTTTTAAAGTAACCCAGGCCTCTCCATTCATTTGACTTTTTTCAAAATTAAAGTCAACTTTTAGCTTCGTATGTATTAAATCATTAATTTTTTCTCTTTCGCCTCTGTATTCTTTTTCTTGAGCATTTGAAAGTATTGAAAATAGCAAAATTAGTGTAAGAAATATTTTTTTCATTCGTAAATATCTAAATTATGGTTTCAAAAATACTATTTTAATTGTTTTCAAGAGTTAATAGATAGTTAAAAAGCCATACTTTTTACTGTATGGCTTGTATTTTTTCTGTTTTAAAAAAGTTATTTAATGCTACTTAGTAATCCTCCAAGTTGTTTCAATTGCTCAGAATCTCCATCTGTTTTTATTTCCTGCGTTAACTTTAAAATGTTTGCCGGATTCATATTTTCTCCTAAGACTCTAACTATTGCAAATCCTTTTTTATTATCTGAAGCAAAAACAATAACCTCGTCAATAGCATCTTCTTCGCCTAAAAAATTGACTAGAATACTGACTTTTCCCATATTCATACGAACTAATTGTTTGTATTTTGGGTTTTTAAGAATGTTTTTAACTTTTTGTTTTTCAGAAATGTATAACTCTTTATTTGTATCATTAAGTTGTAATGCTAAAAAATTAACTTTTTTTATGGTGGCTAATGTATTTTTAATTTCTTCAGAAACATTGTCATCTTTTAATTGTAAGATACTTGATGGTAAATCAATAGAAATAAACTCGTTATTTTCTTTACTGTCAACATAATATTTTTGAAGTGATGGTTTGGTATCGCATGAAATCATCAAAAAGGCTACTATATATATAAATCCTGTAATTTTTATAAATAATTTCATTTTATTGCTTTTTAAGTTGTTTCCCACTTTCAGGAATGTAATTGTTTGTTAATTCTGAGATTTTGTTCAAATCAATCTCTCCGGTTAACGAAAGTATCACCGCTTCTTGATTTGATTTGTTTTTTAAATTACTTACAAACATTAATAACTCACTTACATGGTTTTCATCTTTCCCATGACGTATGTAAATTTTTACATTAGCTTCATCATCTTTAATACGCATTAATTCAGTTAATTTTGCAGATTTTAAGTATTTAGCTACAATATCATTCATTTGTTTTGCAATTTCAACACTTTCTGTGCTAAATACTTTTAACGATTCTAAATTCTTAACCATATCTACATATTCTTTTGCTTCAGGGCTATTTCCTCCAAATTTGCTTGCCATTTTAAAGGCCTCCTTATTTACAATTACAGATGAAACACCATCCATATCCTCAAATTTGTCGAAAATTGAACTCTGTGCATAATTTACAAAAGGTAAAATTGCAAGGGCAATTAGTATTACTATTTTTTTCATTTTTTGTTTTCTTTAGGTTGTTTAAAAATTTTATTTTTTGTTCTTTCAAACTCTTTTAAATGGGCTACTGCAGCTGTTCCTTTATTTAAGTTTGAAGCAAGTATTCCAAGAGCAAATTGAGTTTCTTTGTATATTTTTTCAGCCTTTCTTTCCTGGTTTTTTTCATAACCAGTATAAACGCTCACTAGCAATATTATTGAGGCTGCTACTGAAAGCCATTTCCAATGCTTCTTTTTACTGTTTAATTGGATGCTTTTTGTAAAGCGCTCATTTTTACTAGTTGAAAAATATTCAAATAATACTCGGTATTCTTCTAAATGTGGAGCCACATTATCGCCTGAAAAGTAGTTTTTTAACTTATTTTCTTCTGTCAATGTAGTTTCTGCATTTAAATATTTATCCAACAACCTTTCTATGTTAGCTAATTCCATAATTATGTTGTTTTATTAATTGTTCTCTTATTGTTTTCCGCGCTCTAGATAATGTAACTCTAATTGCCGTTGGCTGTAAATTTAACATTTCTGCAATTTCAACAAACTCGTATTGTTCAATATCTCTAAGCTGTATTATTAATTTCTGTTGCTCTGGTAAGTTTTCAATTAATTGATGAACAATACTTACACTGTCATTAAGTTCCATTCGCCTATCTAAAGACGTATTCTTCTCTTTATAATTACTATGTATTAATTTTAAATTATTGGCTTGTTTCGATTTTAAACGATCAAAACAATAATTTTTAGTCATTGTCATAGCAAATGCCTCAATATTTTTATAGTCTTTTAATTTAGACCTGTTTTTCCACAACTTAAAAAAAAGTTCCTGAGTAGCATCCTCTGCTTCTTCTGTAGATACTAAAAGCCTTTTCGCAACACGAAAAACTTTATCTTTAAAAGGCATTACAGTTTTTAAAAACTCAGATTGTTTCATTTTCAAGTTTAGTTTTTACAACTTTTTTGGTGTTGCTACAATTATGACGAGTAAGTTACGTTTTTGTAACAGGAGTCCTAAATTTTGTAATAAAAATTAATATATTGCGACTTATAATTATAAAAGATAAATTTTAAAAAATGAAAAGAATCCCCAATTTTATAGCAGTTATACTGATAACTATATTAATATCAGTTAGTTGCAGTAAAAAAGACGATGTTGTAATTCCAATTCCTCAAAACATTGAAATTCAAGATTTTGTATGGAAAGGAATGAATTCTTGGTATAATTGGCAAGCAAATGTACCAAATTTAGCAGATTCTAAAGATGATAATCAAGAGAGTTACACTAATTATTTAGATGGTTTTTCAGATCCTGAAACCTTATTTGAAAGTTTGTTATTTGATAAAGGCAATACCGACAGGTTTTCCTGGTTTGTTGAAGATTATATTGAGTTACAGAAATCATTTCAAGGAATTTCATTATCGTTTGGGTTCCGATTACAAGCTGTATTGATAAATGATAATAATGATATTATATTTTATGTTCGGTATGTAGCTCCTAATTCACCTGCAGGTAACGCTGGAATAAAAAGAGGAGATATTATAAATGCCATTGACGGTGTAATTTTGAATGAAAGCAACTATAGCAATACTGTTAGTAAACTTTCAAACGAAACCATTACGTTGTCTTTTGTCTCTGAAAATGGAGGTGTACTTACTCCTATCGAAGATAAAACAATTACAGCTGTTGAAGTTTCTGACAACCCTGTTTACCTTCAAAAAGTTTTTAATGATATCAATGGAAGAAAAGTTGGGTATTTAGTTTATAATGGATTTAGATCTTCTTATAATGATGAATTAAATGCTGTTTTTGGTTATTTTAAAGCTGAAGGAGTGAATGAATTAATTTTAGATTTAAGACTAAATGGAGGGGGATCTGTTTTAACATCTGCTTACTTAGCTAGTATGATTTATAACAACGCAAATACTGATGTATTTGCAGCGTTAAAATTTAACCCAAAACATAGCAATCAAAATAGTTCTTACAACTTCCAAAACACATTAAATGTTTACGATGTAAGTGGTGATAAAATTACTGAAGAAGCTATAAACAGGTTAACTAACATTTCTAAATTATATGTTTTGGTTTCAGGCAGTACAGCTTCGGCCAGTGAAATGATTATCAATGGTTTAAAGCCATATATTCCTGTTAAAGTAATTGGTACCACTACTTATGGTAAAAATGTTGGGTCTATTACGTTGTACGACTCTCCTGCTACAGATTTTTTGAGTCAATCTTCCGCAAAAACAACCCACCTAAATGCAATGCAACCTATTGTTTTTCAGATATATAACAAAAATGGAGAAAGTGATTATACACAAGGTTTTACACCTGATATTGAGGTGAAAGAATATCAATTCTGGAATGCAATTTTACCTTTTGGAGATGAAAATGAAGTAGTATTAAAGGCGGCACTTGATGATATTAAGGGACTTTCTTCAAAAAATGTAAGTCCAGTTAAATACAATAACCTCAAAAAATTTGAGGTACTTGAACTTGAAAATAAATTTGAGAAAGAAATGTATATTAATGACGATTTTTTTATCAATAAATAATTTATTAAATAAAACTCAAATATAAAAAGATAGGTTTTGCCTATCTTTTTTTGTTTCAAATCATTCTTTTATTTTAATTATCTTTGTTAGTGTTTTTAATCAAGTATGAAAAATACAATAATACTCTTCTTAATTTTAACTGTTTTTAGCACTTGTAAAAAAGAATACAACGCTCGAGAAACTATTAAAATTTCTATAAAAAATATTAAATTAAATGACCGTAGCGTTAGAGCTATTGAAATTATAAACGATTCTTCTATTGTATATGCAGGTACTATGGGTACCATTGGTATAATTACCAATTCAGGTGAATTTAATACCGTTAAAAAAATAGTAACAGATACTATTGTTCCACATTTTAGATCTTTAGCTTATAAAAATGATGCCATTTTTGCATTAAACATTGGCAACCCTGCGTTGCTTTACAAATTAAAAGACGATAAAGTATCTATTGTATATAAAGAAATCCATAAAAAAGTATTTTATGATGCTATGAAATTCTTTGATAATGTAAATGGAATTGCAATTGGAGACCCTACAGATAATTGCTTATCGGTACTAATTACACGAGATGGTGGAGATACTTGGAATAAAATTAAATGTATAGATTTACCTAAAATATTTGAAGGTGAAGCTGCCTTTGCTGCAAGCAATACCAATATTGCCATTGTAGGTAGAAAAGCTTGGATTGTAACAGGTGGTTTAAAATCACGTGTTTTTTATACACCAGATATGGGTTTAACTTGGAAAGTTTACAATACACCTATAATTCAAGGAAAAAATTCAACAGGTATATATACCGTAGATTTTTACAACGAAAAGCAAGGTATTATTTGTGGTGGTGATTATACCGATAAGTTTGGAAATTACGCAAATAAAGCACTTACTTTTGATGGAGGTAAAACGTGGGAATTGGTATCAGAAAATAAAGCTCCCAAATACATAAGTTGTGTGCAATACATTCCAAATACACAAGGAAAAGAAGTTGTTGCTGTTTCAACTAATGGGATTTTTTATTCTAAAAATTCAGGAAGAAATTGGGAGAAAGTTAGTGATGAAGGTTTTTATGCTATTAAATTTGCCTCTAAAAATACTGCTTGGCTTTCTGGAAACAATAAAATTGTAAAAATGACTATTTATTAATTTTTTAAAATGAAAAAAATCCTTATTTCAATTGTAATTTGCGTACAACTTTTCAGTTGTGCTAATCAATCTGAGTTAAGTAAAAAATACAGTTGTCCTTCTGATAAATTAGAAAAATACTCATCTATTTCAGATTTTAATAAAAACTTTAAATTGGATATACCAACTATTTGGAAAACAGAATTATACTTTGATAAATTTCAATCTGAAATATTTACGGCAGATACTACAAAACAACTTACAAAATCATTAATACTGGTTGCTTCATTTAGTACAGGAACATTGAATTTTGACGCCCCTTTTTACAGAAAAGTTGATTCAATCTTACTAAAAAATAATTTACAAATTATAGATTCAGGAAATCAGCCTTACCAATCTAAACCAACTTACTGGTACGTTGCAAAAGGAGTAAAAAACGGATTTAGTTATCATCAATTTAATTTAACAACCAAACGTTCAGAAAACACCTATTTTAACGTTTATTCTGAAATTTATGGAGATAACAACATAAATGATCGCATTTGTGAAACAATTTCAATCCTTAATAAAGTAGAATTTTTGCAATAATTTATGAAAATTACATTGTAAAACCTTAGTCTTATTCTTACTTTTGATAAAAATATAAAAAAATGCAAAAAATAACAGATCGTTTCGTAAAGTATATCACGATAGACACACAGTCAGACCCTGAAAACTCAGCATTTCCAAGTACTGAAAAACAATGGGATTTAGCACGTGTTTTAGTTGATGAGCTAAAAGAAATTGGAATGACAGATGTTACATTAGATGATAATTGTTATGTAATGGCAACACTTCCTTCAAATGTAGATTTTAAAGTGCCAACAATTGGTTTTATAGCTCATATTGATACTAGTCCAGATTATTCAGGTACTAATGTTAAGCCACAATTTCACCCAAATTATAATGGTGAAGATATTGTTTTAAATAAAAAAGAAAATATTATTTTATCTCCAAGCTACTTTGAAGATTTATTACTATATAAAGGGAAAACCCTGATAACTACTGACGGCACTACCCTATTGGGAGCCGATGATAAAGCTGGTATTACTGAAATAGTTACAGCAATGGAGTATTTAATTAATCATCCTGAAATTAAACATGGAAAAATTAGAATTGGCTTTACTCCAGATGAAGAAGTAGGTAAAGGAGCTGGTATGTTTGATGTTAAAAAGTTTGGTGCAGATTGGGCTTATACAATGGATGGAAGTCAGGTTGGAGAATTAGAATATGAAAATTTTAATGCTGCAGGTGCAAAAGTAACCATCAATGGTAAAATCGTGCATCCAGGTTATGCAAAAGGAAAAATGATTAACTCTATGCTAATTGCAAGTGATTTTATTGCAGCACTACCAAAAGGTGAAGTCCCTGAAAAAACGGAAGGTTATGAAGGCTTTTATCACTTATACGCTATGAATGGTGAAGTTGAAAAAACCGAACTTCAATATATTATTAGAGATCACGATTTAAAGTTATTTGAAGAACGCAAAGAAACTTTCCAAAAAATAGCCGATGATTTCAATAAAAAATTAGGAAGTAACACTATAGTTGTTGAAATTAAAGATCAATATTTCAATATGCGTGAAAAAATAGAACCAGTAATGCATATTGTTGATATTGCTGAAGAAGCAATGAAACAACTTGGTATTAAGCCATTAATTAAAGCAATTAGAGGAGGCACAGACGGTTCTCAACTATCATACAAAGGCTTACCTTGTCCTAATATTTTTGCTGGAGGTCATAATTTTCACGGAAGATATGAATATGTCGCTGTTGAATCTATGCAATTGGCTACTGATGTAATTATTAAAATTGCTCAGATTACTACTGAAAGGGCTAAGTAAACTATTTTAAATAAGCTGTCTGAAAAGTATGATTTACGTTACGTCAACCTGAACTTGCGAGCATCAAGCCTGCTCGATTCAGGTTATCATAGTAATTGACAACTCCATGATGGGGTTCTTAAATAAATCTCTACCTGTCTGGTCAGGCAGGTTCAGAATGATGAATTTCGTATCTTTTCAGACAGTCTCTCTTCATTTAACAAATTATTGATTATTGTAATTTTATAAAAATTATATTTTAAAAACTGATTTTGTTTTATACATTTGAGACTTCAAAAAAAATAATGAATGGAAAATCAAACTTTGGTTTCACTTACAAAAAAATACGGAAGTCCATTGTATGTATATGATGCAAAGAAAATTACAGCTCAATACAACCGTATTACAAAGGCTTTTTCAACAGTAAAAAACTTAAAATTAAATTATGCCGTTAAAGCAAATTCTAATATTAGTATTTTAAAACTTTTTAAAAAATTAAACTCAGGGATTGATACCGTTTCTATTCAAGAGGTTCAGCTAGGTATTAAAGCAGGTTTTTCACCTGAGAATATTATATTTACACCTAACGGTGTTTCTTTGCAAGAAATTGAAGAAGTTTCAAAATTAGGTGTACAAATTAACATTGATAACATTTCCATTTTAGAACAATTTGGAAATATTCATCCTAATATTCCCGTTTGTGTACGTATAAACCCGCATATTATGGCTGGGGGTAATCGAAAAATTTCGGTTGGACATATAGATTCTAAATTTGGAATTTCAGTTCATCAAGTTCCACACATAATGCGTGTTGTTAAAAATACAGGAATGCATATCAACGGTATTCACATGCATACAGGCTCTGATATATTAGATATTGATGTATTTATTGCTGCAACTGAAATACTTTTCAACACTGCAACTGAATTTAAAAATTTAGATTTTATTGATTTTGGAAGCGGATTTAAAGTTCCATACAAAGAGGATGATATTTCAACAAATATTGAAGAATTAGGAGAAAAACTGTCTAAAAGATTCAATTCCTTTTGTAAAGAATATGGCAAAAAACTAACCTTGATGTTTGAACCTGGTAAGTTTTTAGTAAGTGAGGCTGGTGTGTTTTTAGTAAATGTAAATGTTGTTAAACAAACAACTTCAACTGTTTTTGCCAGTGTAGATTCGGGTTTTAATCACCTGGTTCGCCCAATGATGTACGATTCATATCACCATATTCATAATATATCAAATCCTAAAGGACGCGAACGCTATTACTCTGTTGTAGGCTATATCTGTGAAACTGATACTTTTGGGTCTAACAGAAGAATTAGTGAAATTAAAGAAGGAGATACCTTGTGTTTTAATAATGCCGGTGCTTATTGTTTTTCAATGGCTTCTAATTATAATTCTCGCTACAAACCTGCTGAAGTGTTGCTTTATAATGGCAAAGATTATTTAATTAGAAAGCAAGAAACTTTTGATGATTTACTCAAAAACCAAGTAGTTATTGATTTAGAGTAAACAACATTTTAAAAAGCTTTTAACAGTTTTTAATATTCGTAAAAATTATATTAAAATAGCATCAATTAAACAATAAGTAAACGCATTGACAAATAAAACAGTAAAAGTTTCATAAAAACTTTGTGTAATTAAAAAAATAGTTACTTTTGCCCTATGCAAATAACAAAATCATATCAATTAACTAAAAACGCAACAACTTTGCGTCGTTTTGTTATGACTATTACTACTACAATTACAATTACCCTTTAGGGTTGTCAATCTATTCATATAATCCGTCCGTTAAATATTCGTTTTCAAAAGATTTTGAAACAAGGAATATCAGTTAATAAAACATAAATCAAGATAAATAAAATTAATACAAATGAAGGTATTAAAATTTGGAGGCTCATCAGTAGCTTCCTCAGAAAATATATACAAAGTAATCAATATCGTAAAAAAAAGTTCCGAAAAAACTGAAGTAGCAGTTATTGTATCTGCACTCGGTGGAATTACAAATCTACTCTTAGAAACGGGTGAGTTAGCTTGCGCTAATAATGAACTCTATAAAGAGAAATTAAAAGCTATTGAAGAGCGCCATATACAAGTTGTTAGAGAATTAATACCAATAAATAATCAAAGTGGCATTTTAGGAACTGTTAAAAAAATGCTGAATAAATTAGAAAACATACTTGAAGGTGTTTTTTTAATTAATGAATTATCTAATAAAACAGCTGATAAAATAGTTTCATTTGGCGAATTATTTTCATCGTATATTATTGCTGAAGCAATGAAAAATACAAATTTAGACATTTCTTTAAAAAATACTCAAGAACTAATATTTACTGATGAAAATTTTTCAAATGCCACTGTTAAATTTAAAGAAACAAATACGGCAATTAAAGATTTTTTCAAACAAAACAAAACAAAAATAGTTATTTTACCTGGGTTTATTGCTTCTACTAAAAAGGGAGAAACTGCTACTTTAGGACGTGGAGGATCAGATTATACCGCAGCAATTATTACTGCAGCAACAAATGCAGAAATACTTGAAATATGGACTGATGTGAGTGGAATGTATACTGCAAATCCAAAATTTGTAAGACAGGCATTCCCTATAAAAAATATTTCGTACCAAGAAGCTATGGAGTTATCACATTTTGGAGCAAAAGTCATCTACCCTCCAACAATTCAACCTGTACTAGAAAAAGAAATTCCAATTGTAATAAAAAACACATTTAATCCTGAAGAAGATGGGACTTTAATTACTAAAATATCTTCAAATAAAAACCCTATAAAAGGAATTAGCCACATAGAAAACATGACACTTATCACCTTAGAAGGCAGTGGAATGGTAGGCATTCCGGGCTTTTCTAAACGTTTATTTGGTGCATTATCTCAGGAAAAGGTTAACATATCACTAATAACTCAGGCATCTTCAGAGCATTCTATTTGTATTGCCATTGATAATGTTGATGCTGAAAAAGCAAAATTAATAATTGACACAGAATTTGTTTATGAAATAGAACAACACAAAGTAAAACCGTTACTTGTTGAAAAAAATAATGCAATTATTGCTTTGGTTGGTGATCGCATGAAAAGTCATCAAGGCATAAGTGGTAAAATGTTTAGTACATTAGGTAAAAACAATGTTAATATTAGAGCTATAGCCCAAGGTGCTTCAGAAAAAAATATTTCGGCAGTAATAGCTCATAAAGATGTTAAAAAAGCATTAAATACATTGCATTCAACCTTTTTTGAAAATCAAGTTAAACAACTAAATTTATTTGTAGTTGGCGTTGGTAATGTAGGAAGCAAGTTACTAAATCAAATTAAAAACCAACAACAATATTTAATAGAAAATTTAAGAATTCAAGTAAGAATAATAGCAATTACAAACTCAAAAAAAATGTTATTTAATGAAGATGGTATTGATTTAGACAATTGGAAAATACCTCTGGAAAGTGCAGAAAGTTTAGATATGGACTTATTCCACACCAAAATAATTGAGCTAAATTATAGAAATAGCATTTTTATTGACAATACGGCTAATGAAAATATTGCTAGTTTATATGCCCATTATTTGACAGAAAGTGTTGCGGTTGTTACTTGCAATAAAATTGCATGTTCTTCAAATTATTCAAACTATTTAAACTTAAAAAAATTATCACGTGAATACAATGCTCCTTTCTTATATGAAACTAATGTAGGTGCAGGTTTACCAATAATTGACACTCTTAAAAACCTAATAGCATCTGGAGATAAAGTTATTGAAATTCAAGCTGTTTTATCTGGTAGCTTAAACTTTATCTTCAATAATTTCAATGCTGAAAATTCATTTTATGAGGTGGTAAAACAAGCTGGTATTGAAGGTTTCACTGAGCCAGATCCACGAATAGATTTAAGTGGTATTGATGTTATGCGAAAAATACTAATTTTAGCTCGTGAAAGTGGCTTAAAATTAGAATTAGATGCTATTAATAATAAATCATTTTTACCTAAAATATCTCTAGATGCTAATTCAGTTGAAGATTTTATGAATACCTTAAAAAAAGAAGCAACTCATTTTAATAAAATTAGAGAAAAAGCAGTAGCTAATAATTGTAGGTTAAAATATGTTGCCCAATTAAACAACGGCAATGCTAAAGTTAGTTTAGAAGAAATTGCTCCTGATCATCCTTTTTATAATTTAGAAGGAAGTGACAATATTGTCCTCTTTTTCACAGATAGATATAGGAAACAACCTTTAATTATTAAAGGTGCGGGTGCGGGTGCTGATGTAACTGCTTCAGGCTTGTTTGCTGATATTATTAGAATTGGAAATAATTAAATATTATGAATGAACTTAGAATATTTACACCTGCAACCATTGCAAATATTTCTTGTGGATTTGATGTATTAGGTCTAGCACTCGATACTGTTGGAGATGAAATGACCATTAGAAAAGTTAAGAAAAAAGGTATACGTATCACAAAAATAACAGGTCAGAATATACCTACAGAAACTCATAAAAATGTGGCTGGTGTTGCCGCTTTAGCATTGCTATCTGAAATTGAATGTGATTTCGGCTTCGAAATTGAAATAAATAAAAAAATAAAGCCCGGAAGTGGTATTGGAAGTAGTGCAGCAAGTTCTGCCGGCGTAGTTTGGGCAATTAATGAATTGCTTCACAAACCATTTAACACAATAGATTTAGTGCGTTTTGCAATGGAAGGAGAGCGTTTAGCCACTGGTGTAGCACATGCAGATAATGTAGCTCCTGCCCTTTTTGGCGGATTTACATTAGTTAGAAGTTATGAACCTTTAGATATTATTAGCATTCATACACCCAACGAATTATACGCTACAATTATTCACCCTCAAATTGAAGTAAAAACCGCTGATGCCCGAAATATTTTAAAAACAACTGTTTCTTTAAAAGATGCTATTAAACAATGGGGAAATGTTGGCGGATTGATAAGTGGATTGTATACTGAAGATTACGATTTAATAGGACGCTCATTAGAGGATCATATTGTAGAACCTATTCGGTCAATTTTAATACCTGCTTTTAATCTTGTAAAACAACAATCCTTATTAGCAGGTGCTTTAGGGTGCGGAATTTCAGGTTCAGGACCCTCAATTTTTGCATTGAGTAAAGGTAAGAAAACAGCTTTAAAAGTTGCAAAATCTATGAAACTTGTATATGATGAGATAGCTATTGATTATGATATTCATGTTTCAAAAGTAAATAAACAAGGAATAAAAATTTTATAAAATTAATACGTTATGAACTTCTATAGTTTAAAAAAAAAGGCACAAAATGTATCATTCAAAGATGCAGTAATTAAAGGGTTAGCACCAGATAAAGGACTGTATTTTCCAGAAAAAATTACTCCTCTACCTAAAGATTTCTTTAATCATATAGAATATTTTTCTAATGAAGAAATTGCCTTTGAAGTGATTAAGCAATTTGTTGGTGATGAAATTCCAGAAACAGCTCTCAAAGAAATAATTATTGAGACTCTTAATTTTGACTTTCCCATTGTAAAAATCAATGATAATATTGCTACATTAGAATTGTTTCACGGGCCAACAATGGCATTCAAAGATGTTGGGGCACGCTTTATGGCACGTTGTTTGGCTTACTTTAACAAACAGGAAAACACAAAAAAAGTTACTGTTTTGGTAGCTACATCAGGTGATACGGGAGGTGCAGTAGCTAGTGGTTTTTTGGGCGTTAGAGGAGTTGACGTTGTAATTTTATATCCTAGTGGTAAAGTAAGTGATGTACAGGAAAAACAATTAACCACACTTGGAAATAATATAAAAGCGTTGGAGGTTGAAGGAACTTTTGATGATTGTCAAAAAATGGTTAAAAAGGCCTTTTTAGACAGTGATTTAATTTCAACTAAAAATTTAACATCCGCAAATTCAATAAATGTAGCACGCTGGTTACCCCAAATGTTTTATTTCTTTTTTGCTTATAAACAATTAAAGAGTAAACATCGCAATTTGGTTTTCTCAATTCCAAGTGGGAATTTCGGAAATATTTGTGCTGGTATAATGGCTCAACAATTAGGATTACCTGTAAAGCAGTTTATTGCTTCAACAAATGTAAATGATATTGTTCCTAATTATTTAAAAACTGGTAAATACACCCCTAAATTATCAAAACAAACCATTTCTAACGCTATGGATGTTGGGAACCCAAGCAATTTTGTTCGTATTTTAGAAATATATAATAATGATATTTCAACCTTAAAAAAACACCTGTCATCCTATTCGTTTACAGATAATGAGACTCGTGAAGCAATGAAAGAATTAAAACAAAAGTACAATTACATCGCTGACCCACACGGTGCTGTTGGGTATTTAGGATTGAAAAAATATTTAACAAAAAATAATGCTCAGGGAATATTTTTAGAAACAGCACATCCTGTTAAATTTTTAGATGTTGTAGAACCTGTTATTAATGAAACTATTGCGATACCTAAACAAATTAAAGAAGTAATTGATAAACAGAAAGTTTCTATAAAAATCTCAAAATACAATGAATTAAAGCAGTTTTTGTTAGTAAAATAATGTTTCTAAATAATTATAAACTATAAAATTCTGTTTATTAATTTACAATAACCGAGGTTTACCAATATTTAAAAACACACGTAAATCATTGTGTATATGATAATTATCATTTGAATTCTCCTTTTTTATTAGTAACTTTCATTCAAATTGAGCCAAAACATTATTGTTTTCTGGTATTATTTATATCTTTTTGAAATAAATACTGATCTTCATGCAGAAAATAACTTAGTGTTTTTTGTAACTGTTAAACCCTGTGTATTTATATTGCTATTCAGCCCATTTTTGTGGCTGGCATTTTTAAAATTAATCAAACTTAAAATGAATTCAAGAAAATTAAATAAAATATTTATTACAATATCAATAATATTAATTTCAATAGTTATATTTATTGCTTTTTTATATGTAAAAATGAGTAATGAGAAATTTGTACCTTTATTTGCAGGTGTACTTTTTGCTCTTATTCCAGCAGTAATAATTAATGCTATATGGAATAATAAATCACAAAAAAAAGATATTTAACTATCAAAACCAGATGGTTAAATATCTAAATTACAGAATAACAATTAATTAAAAGCTTTTAATATAGTTTATTAGTAACCATCGATCTTTTTCATCTGTAATTTTCTTTTTAAAACTTGGCATATCATCTCTTCCAAACAGTGTTTTGTAATATAAGGCTCCATCTGTTTGATCTTTAAAAGATTTATCTGTAAAATCACCTACTTCTGTATCTAAAGTTTCAGCTTTTTTACCATCACCTTTGCCTTTAACTCCATGACAAGATTTACAGCGCTTTGTATATAAAATTCGTCCAATTTTATCAGTATCTATGGCGTTTAGATATGGATTTTTCATTTTTTGATATTTACTTGGTACTTCCCAAGGTTCTTGTACTAATTCTTTTTCTATCATTGATATAAGTGTTAAACTTCCAATGAAAATTACACTCAAGATTATTAACTTTTTTTTCATAATTAAAAAGGTTTTAGATTAATATTAATTTACAGTTTATAAGGTTTAATTTTACTGATTTTATATAGTTTGTATAGAATATAAAAAATAACATACCACACTGAAAGAATCATAATGCTTATACTAACAATTAAACTCATAGGAGCATTTGCTGCCGCTGCCCAAAGACTTCTTTCATTTTGTTGATAATATTCTTTATCAGGAATAGGTACACCCCATTTTTTTGTTGTTTCTACAGTTAAATCATTATACAAATCAGATTCTAAAATCTTAACTAGAATTACTACATTTCCTTCAGTATCACTAGCAGGTAAATCTTCAGGAAATTCAACTTCAACCACGCCATTTTCATCTGTGGTATTAAAAACATCTCCAATAGGTAACAAGCTAAAAGTTCTTTTAACAAAAAAATACAAGTCGAGTTCTTCAACAGGTTCTCCAATTTGATTGGTTACAGTTGCTTTAATGGTTTTAATATTGTTATTCTCAGTAAAATTCAGCGAAATTAATGCATCTTCCTTAACATTATCCTGAGCATGAATTTGCGCAGTACTCATAAAAACAAACACAACCAATGTGAATATTTTTAAAACACGAATGAATAGATATTTAAGATATTTCATTTTTAAACTTTTTTGATTCGATGGAAGTTTCCTCAGCAGGGCTTTCTAATTCTTGAATTGGAATTACAGGAAATAATTTAATAAGTATCGTGATTATTAATAACAAACTTGCAAAAGAAGCCATTGTAATTGCCCATTCTTCCCAAGTAGGGACGTAATGTAAATACGATTCATCTACACCTTGAATGGGTAAATAAGGATGTTGAAGAGATGGTATTACAATTAGAAATCGTTTAAACCAAGCTCCTAAAATTACAAATGATGAAATGATAACAATTGGTACAGGTTTTCGAAGATTTTTAAATAACAAAAAAACTATTGGTAAAACAAGTCCGAATATTTGAACCAGCCAGTACATAGGTGCATATTTACCAACAAATAATTCTGTGATATGCTCACCCTCAACACCTACCATTTTAAATGCAGGGCCTAAATATTCATTAATATTAAAATAAAAATACACGAGTGACAACAGTACCAACAGTTTTCCCATATGGTCAAAATGTGTTGTTGTTATATAAGATTTTAGGTTTAAATATTTCCGAACAAAATACATTGCAAAAATTATTACAGCAGCACCTACCATAAAAGCACCAGAAACAAAATAAGGCCCTAAATTAGTACTATCCCATCCTGGACGCCAAGTAGTAGCAAATAGCCATGATGTTACAGTGTGAATTGCAAATGCAACGGGAAGGACAGTTATTCCTAAAATTCTACCTATTTTTTTAAGAATTATAACTTGTTCGGGTTGATTACTCCAATTAATAGCTGCTATTTTATATAGTTTTTTCTTCCATTTTGGAATGGCTGTTAAACGGTCTCTACAAATTGCGATATCAGGAAGTAATGATATATACAACAATATAAAACTTATTACCAAATAGGTAGATATTATAATTACATCCCATATAATAGGAGATTGTATTCTTCCAAATTTAAACACATAGATAAACCTATCTGGTCTCCCCATATCAATAATAATGATAACAGCTGCACAAATAATAGCTGCAACAGCAATAATTTCTGAGATTCTAATAAGTGGTTTTGCCCATTCATTTTTATTGAGCTTTAATATTGAACTAAAGAGTGAGCCAACCAAACTAACTGCTACAAAAAATACAAAATTTGAAATATAAATACCCCATGAAGTATAATCTCTCATTGCAGTTACAATAAGACCATATCTTATTTGACGGTAATAACCATACATACCAAATACAATAAAAAGTAATAGTATGGCTATCCAAATTTTATAGCGTACAGATGTCTTTACAATATGTCCCAACAAATCTCTTTCTTTAATTGAATTGAACAATTGTTTTTCTGGAATTGATTTTTTCATGACGCTCCCTTTTTAGCATTCTCTTTATTAAAAGGAAACAACCTATCAACAGGAGGTAAATAATACACACGTGGTTTGGTTCCTAATTCCTCTAAGTACCTATAACCTGCCTTTTCTCTTAATAAAGTAGATAATCTTAATGTTTCTTCCCCATTGGTAACTGTATCATCTATTTCATCTCCAAAATATAGGACTCCATTTGGACAAGCTGTAATACAATGAGGTAACTTGTCTTTTCGTATCATATCTGGACAAAAATCACACTTTCCTACAGTCCCAATTTTGCTTGGTATACTTGTTTCTGGAGAGTACGATAAATTTTCATCTACATTTGGAGGAGTTGCCCAATTAAAAATTCTAGCTGAATACGGACAAGCTGCCATACAAAATCTACACCCTATACAGCGTTCATTATCAATCAATACAATACCATCAGTACGCTTAAATGTAGCTCCAACCGGACATACTTTTACACAAGGTGGATTATCGCATTGAAAACATTTTTTAGGCATCCAATAAGGTGCTGATTTTTCATTATCTTTCATCTCTAAGACCTTAATATAAGGGCGATCAGGAGTTAAATTATGATGTTTATCACAGTGCTTCACACACTTTCTTGCATTTTTACATTTTGCTAAATCAACAACCATCACAAACTTTTTCCCTGGAATACCCTTTCGAGATTCTTTTGGAGATGCTGGTAACTGTTCAAATGATTCAATTTCAGATTTAAGAACTTGTACCAACTTTCCATCGGGTGTTAATAATGTTGCTTTTTCTCCTTCGGTAGATTTTTCACAAGAAGAAACAGAATAAATAGTTAAACCTGATACGGTAATTAAGCTTCCTGAAGCTATCTTTTTTATAAAATTTCTTCGAGAAGATGCATTGGAATTTTTGTTTTCCATTGAGTTATTTTTTTGTTTAAAAACTAGGGTTATTTACAATAAATAATACAGACAAAAAGTAGATAAACAATACGTGTTAAATCTCTTTTAAAAGTTCAAATTCAAAAAAATGTTTATGTGATTTTTTAGATTATAAGAATAAATTAACGTGATATTTTGAGGTACACATAAACCCTACATTCCAAATGTAACTTTTATTACTTAAAAATCCTATGACAGTTATCATATTACATAAGTAATTGACTATGAGTGTTTTAATACTGTATACTTAGATTCTGTAGTGTATTTTAATCTAGTTTTGGTAAGTTAAAATCATCTAAAACACTTGGTAGTTTCATTATTTTTTCAATTGCATCCGATTTTCTAGGTGCCATACCAGATAAGATAATTGGGTCATTTTTTGTGATTAAAATATCATCCTCAATTCTTACGGCAATACCCCACCATTTTTTATCACACGAACTTCCTTCTGGTATATAAATTCCCGGTTCAACTGTAATTACCATATTTTCTTTAAACTTCCCATAATTTGTTAAATCGTGAACATCTAAACCTATATGATGCGTTGCCCCATGAGGAAAGTAACTATGATATGATTTTTCCGAAGCTATAATGCCTAAATCTGCTAAACCTTTGTTAATTACTTTACGTGCAGCAGTTGTAGTTGTACTGAATTTATTACCAACTTTTGCTTGGGCAATACCAGCCTCTTGCGCTTTGTATACTAAATCGTAAATTAATCTTTGTTCGGTAGTAAATTTACCATTTGATGGAATAGTACGTGTAACATCTGCTGTATATCCATGATATTCGGCACCTAAATCCATTAAAATTAAATTATTATTGCCAATGGTAGTTTTACTATTTTCTATATAATGTAAAATACAGCCATTATTTCCTGCTCCTACTATTGAAGGATATCCTTCATACTCAGCACCATATTTTTTATATACAAATTCATGCACACCTTGAGCTTCAGTTTCAGACATATTAGGATGCATTGCCTTCATCATTTCAATTTGACCAATTGCAGAAATATTAATTGCTTTTTTTAGTAATTTTAACTCTTCTATTGTTTTAACTTCTCTTAAAGTTCCCATAAAACTATCTAGAGATTTGGTATCTATTCTTTTTTTAGTTTCATTATATATTTTATCATTTGTTGGATTTTGTAAATTAATTAAATCAAATGAAATTTTTTCTTTAAATGTTTTAATTAAATCGAATAAATCAGCACTATCATTGGTATCTCTAACATCATTTCTAAATTTATCAAAAAGTATTTTATCAAACTTAGAAAAATCAATCTCATAACTTTTAAATACATTGCCATTGTAAACCACTCGAAACCCTAAATTATCTTGCACGCCTATTACACCTAACCTTTTACCTGTCCACATTTCAGCATATTCATTTCTTTCCTGCACAAATAAAACTTCATTGAATGTTTTTCCTTCAATAGTTTGCTCATTTTTAAAAATTAGTAATACGCTATTTGGTTCTTTGTAACCTGTTAGGTAATAAAAATTTGGATCTTGGTGGTATACATAATCTACATCATTTGCCCTGTTTCTTACTGCAGCTGAAAAAAATACAGCTACGCTATTTTTTGGCAATAATGCTCGAAGTTGTTCCCGTCTATCTTTGTGAAATTCTTTTGTTAAATAATCTTGCGGCAAATTATTATTTTGAGAAAAAACGACAATAAATGATAAACAAAAAAATGTTGTTAAAAAAGGTTTCAATTTCATAATTAATAAAATTATTTATTAAGCAATTTCAAATATAGCTAAAAGTTCATTCTATGAAGATATATTTCATTTAAAATTGGTAACTTAATACCAATGCTATTCTTTATTATTTATTAAATTTACAGTCCAAAATTAGATACAAATGAAAAATACTGCTTTAACACATATACACGAATTATTAGGAGCTAAAATGGTCTCATTTGCTGGATATAATATGCCCGTACAATACGAAGGTGTAACCTCAGAACATTTAACTGTAAGAAATGATGTAGGTGTTTTTGATGTTTCTCATATGGGAGAATTTTACTTGAAAGGAGAAAATGCATTGGCATTAATTCAAAAAGTAACGTCAAATGATGCATCGGTACTTACTAATGGTAAAGTGCAATATAGTTGTTTACCTAATGTTGATGGAGGCATTGTTGATGATTTATTAGTTTATAGAATTAGTAGCGAAGAATATTTACTCGTAGTAAATGCTTCAAATATTGAAAAAGATTGGAATTGGATTTCACAACACAACGATTTAGGTGTTGAAATGATTGATAAATCAACTGAAGTTTCATTATTAGCAGTTCAAGGTCCGAAAGCAGCAGAAGCTTTACAATCGTTAACCGAGGTAGATTTAAAAAGTATGCCTTATTACACTTTTAAAATAGACACTTTTGCGGGAATTAAGAATGTAATTATTTCTGCAACAGGCTATACAGGTTCTGGAGGGTTTGAAATTTATATGAAAAATGAAGATGCTGAACATATATGGAATGCTATTTTTAAAGCAGGTATTAATTTTGGAATAAAACCCATTGGCTTAGCTGCACGTGATACGTTGCGTTTGGAAATGGGTTTTTGCTTATATGGAAATGATATTGATGATACGACCTCTCCTATTGAGGCAGGGTTAGGCTGGATTACTAAATTCACTAAAGATTTTGTAAATGCTGAAGCTTTGAAAAAGCAAAAAGAAGAAGGCGTAACAAAAAAATTAGTTGCTTTTGAAATTATAGAGAAAGGAATTCCACGTCATGGATATGATATTGTTGATGAAACAGGGGGGGGAATTGGTGTAGTAACATCAGGCACTATGAGTCCTTCTCTTAAAAAAGGAATTGGTATGGGATATGTGCCAAAAGAATTTGCTAAGCGAGATTCAAAAATATTTATTCAAGTTCGTAAAAAAGCATTGCCGGCAGTAGTTGTACGGTTGCCATTTTATAAAGGGTAATTAAAAAATAACTTTAATTAATAAAAGCTGCTGATTTTAAAATTAGTAGCTTTTTCTTTTTACAACTCATCTTCAAATTATTACAATTCAGTAATTATAAATTTAGTTTGCTTAAAAATAGAAATAGGTTTGTACTGTAAATATGTGCAAACAATGATTAAAGTTTTCAATTTAGAAAAACACTTTGGAAGTGTTACCGCAGTAAACAAAATTAGCTTTTCTATTCAAAAAGGAGAAATATTTGGGCTTCTAGGACCTAACGGAGCTGGAAAATCTACCATTATTAAAATTCTTAGCACCTTGTTAAAGAGCGATTCTGGAAATGTATTTATCAATGGTAAGGAAATAAACACAAATTCTGATGAATGTAAAAAAATAATAGGTGTTGTACCTCAAGAGATTGCTTTGTATGAAGATTTCTCTGCCTATGACAATCTTATGTTTTGGGGGCAATTGAATGGCGTTTCTAAAATAAGTTTAAAACAAAAAATACCAGAACTCTTACATTTAATAGGTTTAGAAGATAGAAAGTCAGATTTATTGAAAACCTATTCAGGAGGTATGAAACGTAGAATTAATATTGCTGCTGCCCTACTTCACAATCCTAAAATTTTATTTATGGATGAGCCTACAACCGGAGTAGATCCGCAGAGTAGAAACAAAATATTTGATATTATTGAAACACTGAATGCTAAAGGAATGACGGTAGTTTACACAACTCATTATATGGAAGAAGTAGAGCGTTTGTGCAATAACATTGCTATAATAGACAAAGGGGAAATAATAGCCCAAGGAACATTTGATGAATTACAAACACAATGTGATTTAAACGAATATATTTTATTAAAAACTCCAAATGCAACAGACTTAGCAATAACAATGCTTCAAAAAACAATACAATTACCCATTATTTATGAAAAATCAATCATTTCAGTGCAATGCAAACCTCACATACATTTACAATCATTGCTAAATAATTGTAAACGATTGAAAATAGAAATTACAGATATTCAAATACAAAAAACAAATTTGGAAACTATTTTTCTTCATTTAACAGGGAAACAATTAAGAGACTACTAAAACATATAAAAATGATAACTACCATATTTAAAAAAGATTTAAAGTTGTTTTTTTCAAATAAAAAGAACGTAGTATTAACCTTTTTAATACCAATTTTATTAATATCATTGTTTGCGTTTGCGTTTGGAGGCATTTCAAATGAGTCTTCTGAAGACAAGCAAGTTACACTGTTGTATGCCGATTTTGATTCTTCCTCAACTTCAAAAAAAATAAAAGCACAACTAGATACACTAAGTACAATAAATTTAATGAAAGTTACCTTAGAAGAAGGAAATAATGCGTTAGTAAAAGGGAAATTTTCAGGATTTTTAATACTAAATAAAGGTTTTAAGGATTCATTGCTTTTGTCTAAGAAGCTACCAATTACATATAAATATGATGCTTCAAACCCTTTTGAAGCAAAAATGCTTCAATCCATAATTACCGGAGTGGTTATGAATACAGTTGGCAGTCAGTTGTATATGCATAAAGTAGAAAACTATATGAATACTAAGTTTAAAACAATGTCAAACAATTTGAAACAACGTATTTTAGCCGATATTTCACAAGTTTCATTTAAGAACATGGCTTCAACAACAGCAATTATAGAAGCTATTCCAGTCATAAAAAAATCTTCTAATACAGGAAATTTAGGATTAATTCAGGCAGTTGCAGGTACTGCAATTATGATGTTACTATTTAGTATTTCAGGAGTTGGAGTTGGTTTATTAGAAGAAAAAGAATCGGGAACTTTATCTCGTTTGCTTTACACACCTATTAAAACAACAAGTATTTTATATGGTAAAATGTTAGCCACATTGTTTATTTCAATGTTACAATTATTTACAATGTTTGTTTTTGCTTGGGTAGCCTTTGATTTACCTATATTTAAAGATGTAATAAGTCTTATTTTACTTACAATAGCCGTTGCTTTTTCAGTTTCAAGTTTTGGAGTATTTTTAGTTTCTATATCAAAAACACGTCAACAATTACAAAATTTAAGCACTATTCTAATTTTATTGATGTCTGCCATTGGAGGAAGTATGATTCCTTTATTTGTAATGCCAAGTATCATGCGAAAAATAGCAGTAATAAGCTTAAATTATTGGGGTATTCAAGGGTATTATGATATTTTTTGGAGAAACCTTTCTACTTTTGAAATTTTGCCAAGAATAGGCGTTTTAAGTTTGATAGGTATTGTAATGCTTTTAATCTCAATACCTCTTTTTAAACGAAATATAGTGTCGCTTACAAATTAAAATTTTCTGGAATTTTACCTTTTATACCTCTATAAAAGTTATAAATAAAATTAAAATCTTCTTCCATATTACCAGTCAAGTAATAAGGGTCTGATACTTTAACTTGTTTATTTTCAAAATCAAAGGTTATCATAACAATTGGTACATTGGCTCCTTTTGCAATGTAGTAAAACCCTGTTTTCCATTTAGTTATTTTTTTTCGAGTGCCTTCTGGAGACATTGCTAAAATAAATTTTTCGTGACTGTTGAAAATATTTATAATAGCATCAACTTTGTTGTTACTTTTACTTCTATCAATTGGTGTTCCTCCTAACCATCTAAAAATAAAACCAAAAGGAGGCTTAAATAATGACGCCTTACCTATATAATTTGCAGGTACTTCCTCTGCAAATTTAATAGCAATTCCAAGAGGGAAATCAAGCCAGTGTGTATGTGGAGCACCAAGAATAATACATTTATTTAAATCTTTTTGGAATTTTCCAACTGTTTTCCAGCCTAAAATGGTATATAAAATAAATCGTGTAAGTGTTTTCATATAAATGTTAATAACTCCGTTTTTATTTTTAAACTTCAAGTTATTTCAGCAAATATAAAAATCTTACTTTTATAAACTATTAAAATATAAAAAATCCACTTATGAAAAAATTAATGCTTTTAATGCTATTGTTTAGTATTACAAAAATAAATGCGCAAAATACTGAAACAAAAATGGGTCCAATTATTGAAAACTACGGAAAAGTATTTCAAATTGAAAGTCCAGAATTCTTACTTAAAACAGACAAAGTATATAATGTAATTTTTGATATTTATACCGATAAATCTAAAGGAAAGAGCATAAATCCTTTACTTAATACTGTTGCGAGATACTTAAATATGCACGCCCAACAAGGAGTTCTTCTAAAAAACATGAATGTTGTTATTGTTTTGCATGGAGCAGCCACCAAAAATACTTTGAATGATAGCTCATATCAAAAACATTTTAAAATTAGCAATCCAAACACCGCTTTAATTGAAGCATTAACAAAAGCCAATGTAGAACTTTTTGTTTGTGGTCAGTCTTATGTTGCACATAAATACCAGATGAATGAAAAATCTACCTATGTAAAACTTGCGCTTTCTGCTTTAACTGTGTTAATAGAATATCAAACAAATGGCTATCAACTTATAACTTTTAATTAAACTATGGAATCGTATATTATTGGCATTATTGTTTTAATTTCAGGCTTGCTAATTGGCTTTCTTATAGGTAAATTACTTGCCAAAAGTTCTTATAGTAAAATAACTTCTGAACTAGAAACTAGAAATAAACTATTACTTCAAGAGAATAACAGTAACATAAATAATATCAATAGTTTAAATAAAGATATTGCGCTTTTAAGAAATGAAAAACACGCACTAGATTTAAAACTTGCTAATAAAATTTCTGAGTTAAAATTTTTAGAAGAAAAAATTTCTGAAAACAAAGCTGAAGTTGATAAATTACAAGAAAAATTTAGTAAAGATTTTGAAATATTAGCAAATAGAATTTTAGAAGAAAAATCTGCTAAATTCACATTGAAAAATAAAGAAAATTTAGAAACAATATTGAATCCTCTTCAAGAAAAAATTCAAAGTTTTGAAAAGAAGGTAGAAGATACAAACAAGGAAGATATACAGCGAAATTCAGCCCTTATTGAAAAAATAAAATCTCTTGAATCATTAAATCAGCAAATGAGCCAAGACGCCATTAATTTAACAAATGCCTTGAAAGGTGAATCTAAAACCCAAGGTGATTGGGGTGAAATACAATTGGAAGTATTACTTGAAAAAGCAGGGTTAGCCAAAGGATTGCACTACACAACTCAGGGAGGTTTTAGAGATGAAAATGATTTATTAAAAAAACCCGATTTTATTATTAATTTACCCGATAATAAACAACTAATTATTGATTCAAAAGTTTCATTAACGGCGTATGAAAATTATTTTAATGCAGAAAATGAAGCCGCTCAAAAAATAGCTTTAAAAAACCATTTAATAAGTATTCGTAAACATTTTAAAGAGTTAGGAGAAAAAAATTACACCGATTTGTATGGTATAAATACTCCAGATTACGTTTTAATGTTTGTTCCTATAGAACCTGCTTTACTAATTGCTTTAAATGAAGAGCGCAAAATATATTTAGAAGCTTTAGATAAAAACGTAGTATTAGTTTCTACTTCAACACTATTAGCCACTTTAAGTACTGTAGCTTCAATTTGGAAACAGGAAGATCAAAAAAGAAATGTATTGGAAATAGCTAAAGAAAGTGGTTTGCTCTATGATAAATTCGAAGGTTTTGTTCAAGATTTGATAAAAATAGGAAAAGCACTAAATGCATCGCAAGAAAGCTATCAGAATGCTATGAATAAACTTTCTTCTGGTAGGGGAAACATGATTAAAAAAATTGAAAATCTTAAGAAATTAGGAGCCAAAACAAAAAAATCATTACCACAAAATATTTTGGACAGAGCAAATGAATAAGGTATTATAACAAAACAGCCTTTCTAAAATTTATCTAGAAAGGCTGTTTTATTTTTAATTTCTTTTTTAGATTACTTTTTAAGAATTTTATCTAAAATTTCTTCTTTACTAATTTTTTTAGTACAGAAATACCAATCTTTACAATCCATATCTTCTTTACCATCCATTCTATCTTTTGCAGTACCGCAAGAACCTGCAGGGCCAATAATTACATCGTCTCCTGGTCTCCAATCTGCTGGTGTTGCAACATCAAAAGCATCAGCTGTTTGTAGTGCAATCAATACCCTGTATAATTCGTCAAAATTTCTACCCAAACTTAAAGGGTAATAAATAATAGTTCTTATAATACCTTTTGGATCTACAAAAAATACTGCTCTTACAGCTTTAGTTGAATCTTCATTAGGTTGAAGCATTCCATATTTTTTGGCAATTTCCATGGTAATATCTTCAATTAGAGGGAATTTAACATCTATGTTTTTCATTCCTTTGTACTCAATTTTATCTTTAATTGAGCGCAACCAAGCAATATGACTGTACAAACCATCAATAGACAAACCTATTAAACTACAATTAGCTTCTTTAAATTTATCTTCTAAAGATGCAAATGTGATAAATTCAGAAGTACAAACAGGTGTAAAATCTGCTGGGTGACTAAATAATATTGACCAACCTCCATTATAATCACTAGGAAAATTTATATCTCCTTGTGTTGTTACAGCCTTAAATTCTGGAGCTTTATCTCCTATTCTTGGCATTGACGTAAATTCTTGTTGTGTTTCCATATCTATATGTTTTTAAAATTATTTCTACAACAAAGGTAGCCCATAAATAAAGTTAATAACTATAAGCACAATTGATATTTTTAATTTAAGTATCAGAAATACTGATAACACCTTGAACTAAGGTTAAAAACTAGAAAAAATCCTACGTAAAGCAGGATTTTAATACTTCTAAAATAACAAAAAGGCTTCTTATTTGTTAAACAACGGCTTATTTACCATTAGTTTATTAACTTTATTAGCAACTTCTTCAATACTATTTTCATCTTCAAAATTTAGAATTACTTCATCAATTAAGTCAACTACAACCTTCATATCATCTTCTTTTAGACCACGAGTTGTCACTGCTGCCGTTCCTATTCTAATACCAGAGGTAACAAAAGGAGACTTGTCATCAAACGGAACCATATTCTTATTTACGGTAATATCAGCTTTAACCAATGCATTTTCAGCATCTTTTCCACTAATATTCTTATTTCGTAAATCAATTAACATCATATGGTTATCTGTTCCTCCAGAAATAATATGATATCCTTTTTTTACAAGAGCTTCTGCCATAGCAGCTGCATTTTTCTTGACCTGAATTTGATAATGTAAAAACTCATCAGTCAATGCTTCTCCAAAAGCGATAGCTTTTGCTGCAATTATATGCTCTAATGGACCTCCTTGATTTCCTGGGAAAACAGCTGAATTAATTAAGGTAGACATTTTTTTTAGCTTTCCATTCTTCAATTTTAAACCAAAAGGATTGTCAAAATCTTTCCCAATCATTATCATTCCACCTCGAGGGCCTCGTAATGTTTTGTGAGTAGTGGTAGTAACAAAATGGCAATGTGGAATTGGATCGTTTAGAATACCTTTTGCTATTAAACCAGCTGGGTGTGATATATCAGCCAATAATAAAGCTCCTACAGAGTCGGCTATTTTTCTAAAACGTTGAAAATCTATGTCTCTTGAATAAGCTGAAGCACCAGCGATTATTAAATTAGGTTTTTCTCTCTCAGCAGTTTCTTGAATTGTATCGTAATTTAATACACCTGTTTCCTTCTCAACTCCATAAAATGATGTTTTATACAATTTACCTGAAAAATTAACTGGTGAACCATGTGTTAAATGTCCTCCGTGAGATAAATCAAAGCCTAAAATCTTATCTCCTGGGTTTAAAACTGCTTGATAAACTGCTGCATTTGCTTGTGAACCAGAATGTGGTTGCACATTAACATATTCCGCTCCAAAAAGCTCTTTTGCTCTGTCAATGGCAATTTGTTCAATAACATCAACAACTTCACAACCTCCGTAATAACGTTTATTAGGATATCCTTCTGCATATTTATTAGTTAAAATAGAGCCAGCTGCTTCCATAACTTGATTACTTACAAAGTTTTCTGAAGCAATTAATTCCAACCCATTCGTTTGTCTCTCTCTTTCTTCCTCTATTAAATCAAATATTACTTGGTCACGTTGCATTGCATATAAAATTTTAAAAGTTAAATTATTCGCAAAAATAGCAATTTCATTTCGCAATTAACAAGAATCTTATATATTTGATAAGAATTTTTAATAATTGAAAATAAAATTTGTTCATATGCAAATAACAGCTAATAATCCAGATAGAAAATCATGGTTAAATGTTAACAAAGGGAGTGATTTTCCTATTCAAAATATACCTTTTGGGGTTTTTATCACCAAAGAGGATATTATAACTATAGGCACCCGAATTGGTGAATACGCCATAGATTTAGGCGCTTTTCATCAATTAGGTTATTTTGATGGCATACCACTTACCGATGATATGTTTATGCAAGATTCTTTAAATGATTTTATTGCTGATGGAAGAAAAACTTGGAGGTTGGTGCGTAATAGAATTGCAGATGTTTTTGATGCTGAAAATTCAAATCTGAGAGATAACAAAAAACATAGAGATATTATTATTTTTGACATGAACGATATTGAAATGTTACTACCTATTGATGTTGGTGATTATACAGATTTTTACTCTAGTAAAGAGCATGCAACAAATGTAGGCGTAATGTTTAGAGGAAAAGACAATGCCTTAATGCCAAATTGGTTACACATGCCTGTTGCGTATCATGGGAGGTCTTCATCTATTGTTGTTTCCGGAACACCAATTCACAGACCCTATGGACAAACATTACCTATAGATGAAACAACTCCTGTTTTTGGTCCTTCAACAAAGGTAGATATGGAGCTTGAAACAGCATTTATAACCACTGCAGCAAATAATTTAGGAGAAGCAATCCCCGTTAATGAAGCTTGGGAATATATTTTTGGAATGGTTTTATTTAATGATTGGAGTGCGCGTGATATCCAAAAATGGGAATATGTTCCTTTAGGACCATTTCTAGGAAAAAACTTTGCTTCAACCATATCTCCTTGGATTGTTACAATGGATGCTTTGGAGCCTTTTAAATGCGAAAGTCCAAAACAGGAAATAACACCACTACCCTATCTACAACAAGAAAGAAAGGATAGTAGTTATGATATAAAATTAGAAGCAATCTTAGAAACTGAAAATGGAGATTTAAATGTATTGAGCAAATCTAATTTTAAATATTTATATTGGACTATGTCTCAGCAATTGGCTCATCACACTGTTAACGGGTGTAATATTAGAACAGGTGATATGATTGGTAGTGGCACCATTTCAGGCCCTACAAAAAATAGTTTTGGTTCTATGCTTGAATTAACTTGGGCTGGTAAAGAGCCTATAAAATTAAAAGACGGTACTCAACGAACTTTTTTCAATAATGGAGATACTATTATTTTACAAGGTTCTTGTGAGAATGAAAATGTTAAAATTGGTTTTGGAAAATGTTCTGGTAAAATTTTACCTCCAAGAAACTTAAATTAATTTTAAACTTAGCTTTTAGATAAGATTACATTATTTTAATAAAGCCTCTTTTACTGTTTCAACACTTATTTGATAGTGTGAATCATGGTAAATCACAGATTTATTTTTTATAAGTAAAACTTGTGGAGATTGGTGATGAACTTCTAATTTTTCAGAAATTTCGTTTGATAATTGTCTATATTTTAAAATATCCAAAAAATACAATTCTAAATCTGCCTTATCTACATCATAATCTCTTTCAAAACTTTTAAGAGCCATCCTACTCACACCACACCTGGTACTGTGTTTAAATATTAAAACAGGTTTTGTAGCTGACTGTAGAAGAATTTCTTCTATTTGACCTTTCTCCGTTAAATATGTCCATCTAATTTTTGATGATTTTTCTACTTCATCACTTCCTCTAAGGAAATCACTAAATAATCCCATTTTATTATTTATTTTTAGTTTAAAACTCTTTTTAATTTCTTCTAAACAAAGACAATATGTCGTTAAACTTGTAAAAAAAGAGACAAAATGACAAGAATAATTTATCTTTATGAATTGGAATATTCTTTGAAGGGTCAAATATAAACACAAAAAAATTAAAAATTATGAACTTAAATAAATTTACCATAAAATCACAAGAAGCCATACAGCAAGCACAACAACTTGCACAAAGTAATGAGCAACAACAAATAGAGAATTCACATATTTTAAAAGGAATTTTTGAAGTAGATGAAAATGTTATTCCTTTTATTTTAAATAAACTAGGAGTAAACGTAGCGTTATTAAAAAATTTAATTGATAGAACAATTGAAAGCTATCCAAAAGTAACTGGAGGAGACATCATGCTTTCAAGAAATGCTTCAAAAATGTTAAGTATAGCTGAGAGTGAAGCTAAAAAAATGAAAGATGAATACGTATCTATTGAACATTTAATATTGGCAATTTTAAAAACCAAAGATACTACATCTCAAATTTTAAAGGATCAAGGCATAACAGAGAAAGATTTAATTTCTGCCATTGAAGAATTGAGAAAAGGTAGCAATGTAACTTCTCAAAGTGCTGAAGAAACCTATAATTCACTAAATAAGTTTGCACGAAATTTAAATCAATTGGCCAAAGAAGGAAAATTAGATCCCGTAATTGGTAGAGATGAAGAAATAAGAAGAATTTTACAAATTTTGTCACGTAGAACCAAAAACAACCCAATGTTAGTTGGTGAGCCAGGAACAGGTAAAACTGCCATTGCAGAAGGGTTAGCACATAGAATTGTAAAAGGTGATGTTCCTGAAAATTTAAAAGATAAACAAATTTATTCTTTAGATATGGGAGCTCTTATTGCAGGTGCTAAATACAAAGGAGAGTTTGAGGAACGCTTAAAATCGGTTATTAAAGAAGTAACTTCTGCTGATGGAGAAATTATTTTATTTATTGATGAAATACATACATTGGTTGGTGCCGGTGGCGGACAAGGAGCTATGGATGCCGCAAATATTTTAAAACCAGCATTGGCAAGAGGTGAGTTAAGAGCAATTGGAGCCACAACATTAGATGAATACCAAAAATATTTTGAGAAAGATAAAGCTCTAGAGCGTCGTTTTCAAAGAGTTCAAGTGAACGAACCTGATACTGAAAGCGCCATTTCAATCTTAAGAGGTATCAAAGATAAATATGAAAATCATCATAAAGTACAAATTAAAGATGATGCCATAATTGCTGCTGTAGAATTTTCACAACGCTATATTACGAATAGGTTTTTACCTGATAAAGCAATTGATTTAATGGATGAAGCTGCCGCAAAAATTAGAATGGAGATAAATTCAAAACCTGAAGAGTTAGATGCTTTGGATAGAAAAATTATGCAGCTAGAAATTGAAATTGAAGCCATTAAACGTGAAAAAGATGAAAAAAAATTAGCTTTTCTAAAAAAAGAAGTTGCAAATTTAAAAGAAGAACGAAACGAGATTAACGCAAAATGGAAAAGTGAAAAAGAAGTAATCGAAAATATACAGGCCTCAAAAGAAGCAATTGAAAACTATAAACTTGAAGCCGAACGAGCTGAACGTGAAGGTGATTATGGAAAAGTAGCTGAGATTAGATATGGAAAAGTAAAACAAGAGCAAGAACGATTGGATGAACTTCAACAACAATTACTTCAAAATCAAGATTCAGCTTTAATCAAAGAAGAAGTTACGCGTGATGATATTGCTGAAGTTGTTGCAAAATGGACAGGAATACCTGTAAGCAAAATGCTACAAAGTGATCGTGAAAAATTATTACTCTTAGAAGAAGAATTGCATGAAAGAGTAGTTGGTCAAAACGAAGCAATACAAGCAGTATCTGATGCTGTTAGACGTTCGCGTGCAGGATTGCAAGATGAAAAGAGACCTATTGGAACATTTTTGTTCTTAGGAACCACAGGTGTAGGAAAAACGGAGCTTGCTAAAGCATTGGCTGAATATTTATTTGATGATGAAAACTCATTAACAAGAATTGACATGAGTGAATATCAGGAACGCCATGCGGTAAGTAGATTGGTTGGTGCTCCTCCAGGATATGTAGGTTATGATGAAGGTGGTCAACTTACTGAAGCTGTTCGTAGAAAACCATATTCTGTTATTTTACTTGATGAAATTGAGAAAGCACATCCAGATACATTTAATATTTTGTTACAAGTTTTAGATGAAGGAAGGTTAACTGATAATAAAGGAAGAGTAGCCGATTTTAAAAACACCATTATAATTATGACTTCGAATATGGGTGCTGGTATTATTCAAGAGAAATTTGAAAATATTGACATGTCCAAACGTGCGCTAATTACTGAAGAAACTAAAATAGAAGTTGTTGATTTATTAAAACAAACCATTAGACCTGAGTTTTTAAATAGGATAGATGAAATAATAATGTTCACTCCTTTAAACAAAAAAGAAATAGGTGAAATTGTAAGATTACAACTAAATAATTTAATTAAAATACTGTTTAAAAAAGATATACATCTTAGTTATACTGATGAAGCTGTTGAAGAACTTATTGAAAAAGGATTTGACCCTCAATTTGGCGCTAGACCGGTTAAAAGAGTAATTCAAAGAGATATATTAAATGAATTATCTAAAGAAATTTTAGCAGGTAAAATAACAGCTTCGAGTACAATTTTAATTGATGGCTTCGATGGTAAAATAGTGTTTAGAAATAAGTAAATTACGCTAATAAATTATAACTCCTTTTAGATTTATCTAAGAGGAGTTTTTTTGTTAAATAACTGACAGTCAGTAGTCAAAATGACATAAATAATGAAAAATTGACAGTATTTTTATTTTGGTATTTATTTTGTAAATAATTTTAATGTAAAATGAGATAATTTAAGTAAATGTTTAATTTAAAATTTTAAAGATATGTTAGTAAAAAGTAACGGTATTCCTGTAATGCCATCTATTTTTGACGATTTTTTTAGAGATTGGTCTTTATCAAATTTTTCTAATACCAATACTACTTTACCTGCTGTTAACATCAAAGAAAACGATGATGAATTTAAAGTTGAAGTAGCTGTTCCTGGTATGGATAAAAAAGATTTCAAAATTAATTTAGAGAACAACATCTTAACAATTTCATCAGAAAAAGAAATCGAAAATGAAGAAAAAAATGATAAATATACTCGTAAAGAATATAGTTATCAATCATTTGAAAGAAGTTTTAACTTACCAAAAAATGTTGTAAATAGTGAAAAAATTACAGCTAGTTACAAAAATGGAGAGTTAATTATTACCGTACCAAAACGTGAAGAAGCAAAACCTGTACCTGCTAAATTAATTGAAATCAAATAACTTAGAAAAGATTAGAAAAGAGAGAATATTCTCTCTTTTCTTTATTATTAAATTAAATCTTTAGTCATGAAAAAAATTAGTTTATTGTTGGTGCTTTTGCTTACTATATCAAGTTGTAATGCTCAGACTAAAACTGATAAAAAAGAAGGTAATATTGATTCAATAAAACCAAAAACAAACATTGTTGTTCACAAAGAATATGATGAAGATGGCAATTTAATTCGTGTAGATTCCTCATATACTTATGTTTATTCAACTATAAAAAATGACAGTTTATTGCAAAAAAAACTCTTTGATAATTTAAAATTAAATTTAAATAATCACTCTCAAAATATTGATTCTATACTGTTTAGTGATTTTTTTAATGATGACTTATTTAAAATGAATAATTTTTATACAGATCATTTTTTTAATGATAATTTTAAGCTTCAGGAAAAAGAACTTAAGCAGTATATTAAAAAACTTGATTCTATTAAAAATCAATTTTATAAAAATAGTTTTAAGTAATATTTAATCTTATTTATCCTTATAAAACTCCTTCAAATTGAAGGAGTTTTTATATATTTCAACATAAATTTAAATTATATATGAAATATTATTTGCCACTATTCTTAATTTTAATGAGTTTAACATCCATTAAAGCCCAAGAAGAAAAAAATGAAATTACCACTTATTACTTAATTAGACATGCTGAAAAAGACAGAACAGATAATTCAAATAAAGACCCTAACCTAACAGAAATAGGACAAAACAGAGCAAAAAATTGGAGTATTGTTTTTGAAAGCATTCCTTTTGATATTATTTATTCAACAAATTACAATAGAACCATACAAACAGCTGAACCAACAGCTAACAGTAAAAATTTAGAGATTAAATACTATAACCCAAGAGAGTTATACGATGAAAAGTTTAAATTTAAAACAACAGGGAAAACCGTTTTAGTAGTTGGTCACAGTAATACTACACCGCAATTTGTAAACAAAATTATAGGAGAAGAAAAATACGCTGATATTGACGATTTGAATAATTCTAATTTGTATATAGTTACTATTATAAATGGCGTAAAAACTGCTATTTTATTAAAAATTGAATATTAAGAGCAGCTAAATTATAGTACATTTGTAACATGCAGAAGAAAATAAATATACAAAATAAAAAAGCTCGTTTTGAATATGAAATACTTGATAGGTATACAGCAGGAATTCAACTTACAGGCACAGAAATTAAGTCTATTCGGGAAAGCAAAGCACGAATTACAGAAAGTTTTTGTGAATTTAATGAGCAGGGAGAATTATTTGTTATAAATATGTTTATTGAAGAATATTTATATGGACACTCATACAACCATAAACCAAAAAGTGAACGAAAGCTTCTATTAAACAAGGGCGAACTTAAAAAATTACGGAAAGAAGTCCAAAATGTTGGGTTAACAATCATTCCACTAAGATTATTCTTAACTGAAAAAGGCTGGGCGAAATTAGATATTGCACTGTGTAAAGGAAAAAAGAATTATGATAAGCGAGAAACAATTAAAGATCGTGAAAGTAAAATTAGCTTAGATAGAATTAAAAAGAACTTTAATTAATTCTAATGAAATTTACAGCATTTTTTAAGTTATTACGTTGGAAAAATTTACTGCTAATGCTATACACTCAACTATTGCTCAAATTATTAGTTTTTAATTTTTTTAATATTGATACTAATCTTTCCTTAATTCAATTTATAGTTTTAATTATTTCAATACTACTTATAACTGCTGCTGGTTATGTTATTAATGATATTTATGACATAAAAACTGATTTAATTAATAAACCTTCTAAAGTTATTATTTCAAAATACTTTTCAGTTGAACAAGCAAAGCTGCTCTACTTAATTTTAAATACCTTCGGAATAATTTTAGGTGTAGGTTTATCTTTAAATGTAGAAAACCCAACATACTCTTTCATTTTTATTGGGGCTTCACTACTACTCTACTACTATGCTAAAAAGTTAAAACCAAAACCATTAATCGGCAATATTATTGTCTCTTTTTTAGTTGCTTGTAGTATTTTAATTTTAGTTGTATTTGATATAAATCAATCTATTCAAACTAAAACACAACAACTAATTAGCAATACCATATTAATGTTGTCTCTCTTTGCTTTTTTTCTAACTATTATTAGAGAACTTATTAAAGATATTGAAGATGTTAATGGAGATTACAGCTTAAATATGAGAACGTTGCCTATTTTAATTGGCAAAAGAAGAACAAAGAAAATTGCATTGATTTTATGTATAATACCTATATCTCTATTGTTATATATCATTTTAAATTATGCTGCTATATATCAATTTACAGTATTGTATTTATTACTTTTCACATTCATTCCTTTACTCTATGTTGCATTAAAATTGTTTTATGCTACCTCAATAAAAGATTATAAAAAAGTTAGCCTAACTTTAAAAATAATTATGTTTCTAGGAATCAATTCACTTATATTTTTTTCAATTAATACCTAAAGAATGATTTTTGATAAATTTAAAGACAAACACATTATATTGGCTTCCGCTTCACCTAGAAGACAAGAGTTATTTAAAAAATTGGGAATTAATTTTACTATTAAAACTAAAGAAATAGAAGAAAATTATCCTTCAAATTTGAAAGAAGAAGAAATAACCAATTATTTAGCGATACTTAAAGCCAATGCTTTTGAAGGTGAGATAAGCGAAAATGAGTTTATAGTTACTTCAGATACAATTGTTTGGTATAAAAATAGTGCTTTAGAAAAGCCTAAAAATGAAAAACAAGCAATTGAAATGTTACAAAAATTATCAGGAACTCATCATAAAGTAATTACGTCAGTTTGTATTAAAACTACAGAAGTTCAAAAAGTTTTTTTTGACACTACAATTGTTCATTTTAAACATTTATCCAAAGACGAAATTAGTTTCTACATAAAAAATTACAAGCCTTTTGATAAGGCAGGAGCTTATGGAATACAAGAATGGATAGGTTTTATTGGTGTTACAAAAATTGAAGGTAGCTATTTTAATGTTATGGGATTACCTGTACATAAATTATATGAAGAATTACTAAAAATATAGTTTCGTATCATTAATATCCTTATTTTTGAACGATTTTTAATAAATAATAAAGATGAAAAAATACACATATACAGAAAAAAAAGATACCAGATCTGGTTTTGGAGCAGGATTAGCCGAATTAGGTGATACAAACGAGAATGTAGTAGCACTTTGTGCCGATTTAGTAGGCTCATTAAAAATGGAAAAATTTATTGAAAATCACCCTAAAAGATTTTTTCAAGTAGGAATTGCTGAGGCAAATATGATGTGTATCGCTGCAGGACTAACTATAGGTGGAAAAATACCTTTTACTGGTACTTTTGCCAATTTTTCAACTGGTAGAGTTTACGATCAAATTCGTCAATCTATAGCTTATTCCGGTAAAAATGTAAAAGTTTGTGCATCACATGCCGGTTTAACTTTAGGTGAAGATGGTGCAACTCATCAAATTTTAGAAGATATTGGCTTAATGAAAATGCTACCAGGAATGACTGTTATTAACACGTGTGATTACAATCAAACAAAAGCTGCTACGCTAGCAATTGCAGAGCATGTTGGACCTGTATATTTACGTTTTGGCCGACCAAAAGTACCCGTATTTATGCCTGAAAATGAAAAGTTTGAAATTGGAAAAGCAATTCAATTAACCGAAGGAAATGACGTTACAATTGTTGCAACAGGTCATTTGGTATGGGAAGCTTTACAAGCTTCTGAAAAATTGGAAACTATGGGTATTCATGCTGAAGTAATTAATATTCATACCATTAAACCTTTAGACAATCAAGCTATTTTAAAATCAATTGGTAAAACAGGTTGTATTGTAACAGCTGAAGAACACAATATTTTAGGTGGTTTAGGAGAAAGTGTTTCTCGTGTTTTAGCAGAAAACAATCCTGTTCCTCAAGAATTTATTGCCGTAAACGATAGTTTTGGTGAGTCTGGAACCCCAGAGCAACTTATGGAAAAATATGGTTTAACGGCCAATGATATTGTTTTAGCAACTAAAAAAGCAATCTCAAGAAAATAATGGTATCATTATTGCGTTTAAAAAGTATTGTAAACCCTAAATTTTAATTTTATGAACAAAAGAATTGTTTTATTAGCTATTGTATTTTTATCAACGTTATTATATGTAAATGCACAAAGTGAATTTGGAATCAAAGGAGGTTTAAGCTATAACTCTAACGGTGAATACAAAGAATTCACATCTGAAGTAACAAATATTTACAAAAATGAAGGAAAAGGAAAATCTGGTTTTAACATTGGATTTTATGGTAAATTAGACTTAGGCCCTATTTATTTACGCCCTGAGCTAGTTTATACCAAAACAACGAGCGAGTATGTTTTAAATACTGGAAATACAGAAGATTATAAATTATCTAAGTTAGACGTTCCTGTATTGGTAGGGCTTAAGTTAATTGGACCCTTAAATATTTTTGCAGGACCAGCATTCCAATACATCTTAAATAATGATTTAAAAGGGCTTGAGTTTCAATCTATAAAAAATGATTTTACTGTAGGTGTTAATATTGGTGCCTCTATTGAGCTAGGTAAATTAGGTATTGATGTTAGGTATGAAAGAGGGTTGAGTAGTAATGAGGCAAGTTGGACAAATGCGGGTGATACTTTTACGTTAGATTCTAGACCGGAACAAATTATTTTTAGTTTATCGTATCGTTTATCTAATAAAAAGAAATAAACATACAAATTACTTAATAAAAAAACCTTCTCAATGTTGAGGAGGTTTTTTTATTAAAATTATCTATATTTAACTATCTGTGTCTAAATAATCAGGAATACCATCATTATCTGTATCATCATTTAATGGATTTCCATCACCATTTGCATCTTCATCTCTAGTCAAAATACCATCATTATCATCATCAACATCTAAATAATTTGGAATCAAATCTTCGTCGGTATCATCATTTTTAACATCACCATCTAAATCTAAATCTTCTAAAATTGAAATAATACCATCATTATCATCATCCGAAATATTAACATCCTCTAATGTAATTTGAAAAACAAGCGGTGAGTTTTCAGGAATTAAAATTTGCCCAAAATTACCATAAGCAAGACCAGAAGGAATAAACAAAATGCCCTTACCTGAATTTTCATAATAAAAAGATTCATCTTGATTTACTATCCTATTTCCACCCTTGAAATTTGTAAATCCATAATTCCAACCATCAATTACTTTTGTTAAAGACAACCAAGTTAATGTTGATCTAGAATCAAAAACGGTACTATCTAATAACATTCCTGTATAAGTTGTTAAAACTGAATCAGCTCGTGAAGGAGAAATAGTAGCACCTTCATTTTCTTTTAAGTAATATAGTTTATATGAAATATCATTTTTTGTAACATTTTGAGTTTCAACTTGCTCCATCAATGGTGTTTCATTATTTGTGATGGTCCAAATACCTCCATCTACATCATTTAAATAATGTGTTTGTAAATATTCAATTAAGGCTTCATCATCAAGCAAAGATTGTGCTGCTGCATCAAATACAACATCTGTTGGATCGTCTTTTTTACAAGAAAAAATTACAAAACCTAAAGCTAGTATAAAAAATAAATTTTTTAATTTCATTCAGTCTAATTTTTAGGTGCGCAAGATACTATTTTCTCTATCTTTGACAAAAGAGAAAGAGGAATTTTAACTTAATTATATGAGAATTGATAAATATTTATGGTGTGTACGTTATTACAAAACTAGGAATATTGCTACAGAAGCTTGTAGAAAAGGCCATGTTAAAGTAAATGGCGAAAGTGTGAAGCCTTCAAAAGCAATATTCAATCAGGAAAAAATTACGGTTAGAAAGAATCAAATTAATTATGAATTGAAAGTGTTAGATATTCCTAAAAATCGTGTTGGTGCTAAACTTGTTGACTTGTACAGAAAAGATATTACTCCTGCTGATGAATTTGAAAAATTTGAACTTTTAAAATATGCTAAAGATTATTATAGAAAAAAAGGAGCTGGAAGGCCTACCAAAAAAGACAGAAGAGATATAGATGAATTACAAAAAGAGTAAAAATTTAGATAAAAACTACTGGGAAAACCGATACGACAACCATAAAACAGGGTGGGATATTGGTTATATTTCAACTCCTATCAAAGAATATATTGATCAACTTGACACTAAAAATTTACACATTTTAATTCCTGGAGCAGGCAATAATTATGAAGCAGAATACTTACATAATAAAGGCTTTAAAAATGTAGATGTAATTGATATTGCTACACAACCATTAAATAATTTTAAAAAGAGAGTTCCTTCCTTTCCCAAAACTCATTTAATTCAAAAAAATTTTTTTAGCCATCAAAAAACATATAATTTAATTATAGAGCAAACATTCTTTTCTTCTTTACACCCAACTGATAGGGAAAAATATGTACATAAAATGCATAATTTACTATCACATAATGGGAAATTAATTGGCTTACTTTTTGATGTTCAATTTTCTAAAGAAGGGCCTCCTTATGGTGGCAGTTTAAATGAATATTTACAATTATTCTCCTCTTTTTTTACCATAAGAGTACTCGATAAATGTTATAATTCTATAAAACCAAGATTTGGTAGGGAATTGTTTTTTATCTTTGAAAAAAAATAATTTTAAATGAACGGTTCTATTATTCTAACAAACGAGCAAATTCAAAATAAAACTAGAAGAATTGCATATCAAATTTATGAAAATAATTATAATGAAAATGAAATTATAATTGCTGGAATAAATGGAAATGGTTATATATTTGCACAAAAAATTACAACTATTTTAAAAACCATTTCTAAGTTAAAAGTAACTTTGTGTGAAGTTAAAATTGATAAAAGGAACCCTTTAAATAAAATTACAACCACCTTAGAGCCTGACAGTTACAAGAATAAATCACTAATCTTGGTTGATGATGTGTTGAATTCTGGAACTACTTTAATGTATGGCGTTAAATATTTTTTAGAAGTTCCTTTAAAACGATTTAATACTGCCGTTTTAGTGAATAGAAATCATAAAAAATATCCTGTAAAAGCTGATTTTAAAGGTCTTTCACTATCAACATCAATGAGAGAACATGTTTCAGTAGTATTTGAAGATAAAAACTCTTATGCCTTTTTAGAGTAGTTGTTTAATTTCATTTACAATCTCAAAAATATTCTTTTTATCTACCAATACGGTATGTTTAGCTTTTTCATAAAAGGCAACTCGCTCAAACAAATGTTTTGCTATGTATTCTTTCAGGTTTTCTTTATCAATAGAAGCAACCAGTGGCCTTTGTAATTTATTCCTTTGAAGTCGATCAAAAATTGTTTGAATCGAGGCTTTTAAATAGAACGAAATTGAATTTGTTTCAATGAGTTTCATATTTGTGCCATAGCAAGGTGTTCCTCCTCCAACAGAAATTACACAATCCTTTTTTAAATTAAGTAACTCCAATAAGTATTCACCTTCTATTTTACGAAAATAAATTTCACCTTTCTTCTCAAAAATAGCAGCAATAGATAATTGTTCTTTTTCTGCAATATAATCATCTAAATCAATAAACTGAATTTTCAATTTACTTGCTAAAATACTACCAACAGCAGATTTCCCACTTGCCATATATCCTAATAAAATAATTTTCATAAATTACTTTTTACTGATTTTAAATTAGAAAACAAATATCGTTTAAAAAACAACATAAAAAAACTTGTTTTCTTAAGTTTAGATAGTATATTTGCACTCGCAATTGCTAAGGGAGTATTGACCTGGTAGCTCAGTTGGTAGAGCACCTCCCTTTTAAGGAGGTGGTCCTGGGTTCGAGCCCCAGCCAGGTCACAAAAAAGTTAGGCTTCTAAGCTTAACTTTTTTTATTTAGATTAGTTATTTTTATGCACATATGGCGGAATTGGTAGACGCGCCAGCTTGAGGGGCTGGTGAACAATAGTTCGTGCAGGTTCGACTCCTGTTATGTGCACTTATTTCTAATATAAGGGAATATACTTTTTTAATTATTCATACTAAAATTTTAAAAAATCCTCGCTCTTTTGTATTTCTTTAACAATTTTTTCCTTTTTAATTAGTATCATTGCATATGCATAAATACATACTATACATCGCCCTTTTTTTAATAACAGTTGAGGGATTTTCACAAGAACCTAACGTTATTAAACCTATTGACACAATTGGATTAACTACCTCATTAAGAGGACAAGTTGTTAATAATAGTAACCAAAAACCCTTAATTGGTGCCAACTTATTCAATTTAAATTCTGTAATTGGAACCATAACTAATGATGATGGATATTTTGAAATTGAAACGAAGGCAAATGATACTCTTTATATTTCGTATTTAGGTTTCCAATCCATTAAGTTAAAAATAACAAATGATTTACTAAGAAATGAACTTGTTATTGAATTAAATGAAAAAACAGAACAATTAAAAGAAGTCGTTGTTAAATCTCACAAACTTATTGGAGTCTTAGAAATTGATGCCAAAAATGTACCAAAAGATAAATACTCTAGAATACATATTGTAGGTTTACGTCAAACTTATGAAGTAGGCTCAAGAAGTAGAAAAAATTACACCTCTCCTATTGATGCTTTATTTCGCCCTATAGATTTTGTTTACAATTTATTTGGTAAGAAACCGAAGCAACTAAAAAAACTAAAAAAACTTAGAAGTACTGATAATTTGCGGGAAATGCTGGAAGGGAAATTTAATAGAGAAATTATGATGGAATATCTTGATATGAATGCTCAAGAATTAAATGACTTATTAAATGAATGTAATTATTCTGATTATTTTATTAAATCAGCTAGTGATTTACAGTTAATAGAAGCTGTGTTATTATGTTATGAGAACTACAAAGCTGTAAAAAAAGGAAGTACTATAAAAAAAATAGATGACAAGCAATAAGATTTTTATTTATAACAACAAAAAAAACCAACTTTTCAGTTGGTTTTTTTGTTTTCTTATGTGAGTTGTTTTATTGATTTCCTAAAATAATAGGCAATCCACTTTTTCCAGAACCTATAACAATAACTTTACTATTTGGAGATTCAGCTAATTTAATGGTTGCTTCAATACCTTTATCACGTAAAATTTTATCATTAAGTGATGCACTTAAAATACGGTTGGCATCTGCTTTTCCTTGTGCTTCAATTCTTACTTTTTCAGCTTCTTTTGAGGCAGTCACCAATCTAAATTCATACTCTAAAGATTCTTGCTCTTGCTTTAACTTACGCTCAATTGCTGTTTTAATTGTAGGAGGAAGTGTTACATCTCTTACTAAAACTGAATTTAATTGTATGTATTGAGGTTCAATAATTTTTTTTGTTTCTTCATAAATTTCAGCTTGAATGGCATCTCTTTTTGTTGAATACAATTGTTCTGGAGTATATCTTCCAACTACACTTCTTGTTGCCGATCTAATAGCAGGTATAATTACACTATTTAAATAATCAGCACCTCTAGTTTGATGTAAGAATCCAACTGTTGAAGCTGTAGGTTGGTACAACACAGAAGCATCTAATTTTATTTCTAATCCATTAGAAGATAACACAGACATTTCTCTTTCAAATAATTCTTGCTGTCTTACATTGTATACAAAAACTTTGTTCCAAGGTGCTACTATATGAAAACCTTCACCTAAAGGTGCTTCATCTGTAACAACTCCTCCTCCAAAAGTTTTGTATAAAACACCTACTTCTCCTGAATCAATGGTAATCATCGATTTTGATAAAAATACAATGACAACTATCACTAATATAATAATAGGCATTATAGATTTTGGTAATTGTAATTGTCCGTTATTGCTCATTTTTTGTTTGTTTTTTAGATTTATCCAAAAATACAAAATAGAATTCATTAAATTTAATTTTAAATACTATTTAGTAACAATAAACAGTTTACCCATTCTCTAACGGTAAGAAAGCTCCTTTCATTAAAATTTGTTTGTTTTCTAAGTTCTTACCTATTATTTCAATCCAATTTTCATTTTTTACACCAATAGTAATCTTCATTTTTTCAAATTTATAGGTTTCTTCATTTTTTTCTTTCAGCACTAAAACAAAATATTCTCCATCTTTTTCAAGAACAGCTTCAATAGGTAATGCCTGTTTTTCAATGGAGTTAGTAATAATTTCAGCTTCTACAAACATACCTACTATAAAAGGCACATCTTCGTTTTTTAAATGTCCGTGTACTCTAACTGTTCTATTTTTATCAATTGACTTTCCTACCAAATAAACTGCTGCTTCATATTTTTTTGTAGAAGACTCAGGAATTTTAAATAAAATAGGTTGTTTCTCTCTAATTTTTAAAATCTCCTTTTCAAATACAATTAACTCAAGATGCTTATGTTCATTATTTATTATTTCTAATAAAACATCTGACGCATTCATAAATTCTCCTACATTTGTATAAACAGCGGTTACGCTACCACTAATAGGAGCATAAATTGGTACAATTGGCGTTATTTTGCCTGCTTTTACATTTAGCGGATTGATATTAATCATTTTTAACTTTTGAGACAGTCCATTTGATAAAGCAAGAGCACTTTTATAATCACTTTCAGCTTTTAAATAATTTTTTTGTGAAGTAATTTTTTCTTCAAATAATGTTTTTTGTCTATTGTATTCCGACTTTAAGTAAGTTAATTTCTCAGTAATCTCTAAATAATTTTGTTGTATTTCAATAAAATCTGGATTTTCAATGGTCAATAATAATTGTCCTTTTTTTACCTTATCACCTACTAATAAAGGCGATTTTTTCACGTATCCTCCAATTATAGCACTTACTTTGGCTCTATTTGCTGGCGGAACATCTACATAACCATTGGTTTTAATACTTTCTGTAAAAAGTTGTTTTGAAATTTTTCCTAATTCCATTTTTGAATTTTCATACTGAGAGGAAGTAATCTCAACAATATTACTATCTTCTTTTATAGTATTAACCGTAGCTTCTTCTGTCTTTGAAGTAGTAGTACAAGAAATTGTAATAATTGAGAGCAACAGCACTATTATTTTTGATATATTTTTTTTCATTTTTATAAGTTTAAATAATTTATTTCTAAAACAATTTGATTGTATGTATTCAAATTACTTAGATGATTCATTTCAATTTTATTTGCTGTTTCAATACTTTGTATGTATTGAAAAAAGTCTATTTCACCATTTTTATAACTTAGAATAGCGGTTTTTAAAATTTCAGATGCTAGCTTCTTACCATTATTTTGGTAATAATCTAATTGAGATTCATTCTTTTTAAGCTCTTCTAATAAATTTACATATTTTGATTTCAGTTTAATACTTGAATTAATTGCTGTTTCATTTGAAATATCTTCCTGTATTTTGGCTGCATTAATTTTTACTGATTTACCCATAAAAAAGAGTGGTATTGATATTCCTGCCTGAAAACTATTTACAGTGGTATTTGCTATTAAATCTTTATTATTAAAGTAATTAAAATGCAAATCCGGTAATAATTGTTGTTTTTCCAATCTTTTTTTTGCGCTAAACAATCTTGAGTTTTCAGTATAATATCTATTAACCAAGTGAGAGCTTAAATCTAAATACTTTAATTTAACTTTTGCTAATCTTATATCTTTTACTCTCGTTACCTTATCTGTTTGAAGTAATAAGTTAAAACTTTCATACACGATATTTATATCATTTTGAAGCTGATTGTACTGTACTTCAAATTGCTTGTGTTTTGATTGAGAAATAATCATTTCTAAATAATTAGATTCTCCCAATTCAAATTTTCGCTTTGCTGCTATTGAGAAATTTTTATACAAACTATCTATATGTGCTAAATATTTCTTTTTTTGATTCAAATACACAATTGTATGGTACAATTTTGATACCTCTTTTATTAGGTTCTCTTTTGCTATTTTATAATTTAAATTAGATAAATTAGCATTGATTTTTGCTACTTTACTTTTTGCAAAATAAACCGTGGGAAATGCTATGGTTTGATCAATACCAAAAGTTTCAAAGGGTTTACCGTCTACCCCTAAATTAGTTTGGTCATAAGTATAATACAATTTTGTTTTTTCAATCTCAAAAGCACCATTAATCAATTTTTTACCTTTATTAACTTCTAATTGCTTAATGCTAAGTTCTTTATTATTATTAACCGCTAAAGAAATAGCCTCGTTTAAAGATATAGGTTTTACTTGTGAGAAAGCTATTATTGGACTCAAAATAAGTAAAGAAAATATTGTTATTTTAAATTTATTTTTTCTTTTAATTTTAAATTCTTTAGTATCAAAAATGGCGTATAAAACTGGTAGTACTACCATGGTTAAAATTGTTGCTGTTACTAAACCACCAATAACAACCGTAGCTAGTGGTCTTTGAACTTCTGCTCCTGCATTGGTTGATATTGCCATTGGTAAAAAACCTAAAGCAGCGGCAGCAGCTGTTAAAATAACAGGTCTTAAACGTTCTTTTGTTCCTAACAATATTCGTTCATTAATATCATCCATTCCTCTTTTTTTCAACTCTTTTAAATGCTCAATAAGTACAATTCCATTTAATACAGCAATACCGAATAAAGCAATAAACCCAACACCCGCTGATATACTAAATGGTAAATCTCTCATCCAAAGAAAAAGCACGCCACCAACAGCCGATAATGGAATAGCAGAAAATACCATTAGAGCTTCTTTTATAGATTTAAAAGCAAAATGTAATAGAATAAAAATTAAAAATAATGCAATTGGAAGTGCAATTTTTAATCGTGCTTTGGCACTATTTAAATTTTCAAACTGTCCACCGTAAGAAATGGTATAACCAACAGGTAATTTTACTTCTTTTTCTATTATTTTTTGAATGTCTTCAACAACTGATTCCATATCTCTATTCCTAACATTTACACCTATAACAATACGCCGTTTAGTATTGTCTCTTGATATTTTTGCAGGTCCTTTTGTATATTCAATTGTTGCCAATTCACGTAAAGGAATTTTATTTCCTGAAGGAGCATCAACATATAAATTTTTAAGGCCATCTATATTTTTTCTATAATCTGATTGCATTCTAACAACCAAATCAAACCGCTTTTCTCCTTCAAAGACACTTCCTAAAGTTTCTCCTGCAAAAGCCATTGAAATTACCCTATTTAAATCTTTAATATTTAAACCATAACGAGATACTTTTTTTCTATCGTAAGAAACTGTCATTTGGGGCAAACCGTCAATTTTTTCGACTATAATATCAGATGCTCCTTCAACATTGGCAATTTTTTGTTTAATTTCAGCTGCTTTACTTGCCAAAATTGCTAAATCTTCCCCAAATATTTTAATTGCAACATCAGCTCTAACACCTGTAATTAACTCATTAAAACGCATTTCTATAGGTTGTGTAAATTCAAAATCAACACCTGGAATTATAGATAGCTTTTCTTTAAACTTATCAGCTAATTCATCTTTTGAATTTGCAGAAACCCATTCTCCTTTTGGCTTTAATTTAATAATCACATCACTTTCTTCCATAGACATAGGATCAGTTGGAACTTCAGCTGCTCCAATACGTGAAACTACTTGAGCTACTTCTGGAAAATTATCTAATAAAATTTGTTCAATTTGTGTAGTGATTTCTATAGTTTTTGTTAAAGATGTTCCCGTTTTTAAAACAGGTTGAATTACAAAATCTCCTTCGTCTAAAGTTGGTATAAATTCTCCTCCCATTTTGCTAAAAAGAATACCTGTTCCTATTAATAATGCAATAGAAGCTCCAATTACACTTTTTTTATTTTTTAACGCCCATTTGATTGTTGGCTCATACAACATATTGAAAAATGACATTAAACGTTTTGATATGTTGTTTTTTGTTACTTTTTCAGGTTTTAAAAATATCGAAGAAATTACAGGTACATAAGTAAAGCATAAAAACATGGCTCCTATTAATGCAAAACTAAATGCCATAGCCATTGGTTTAAACATTTTTCCTTCAACGCCACTGAGTGATAAAATTGGTATAAATACAATTAATATTATAAGTTGACCAAATACAGCTGAAGTCATCATTTTTGAACTGCTATCGTAAGTGATTTTATCAATGCTATCTTGTCTATCAGTTTTTGAAAGTTGCATTAATTCTGTTCTATTACTGGTAATTTTAAAAGCAATAAATTCTACAATAATTACTGCTCCATCTATTATAATTCCAAAATCAATGGCTCCTAAGCTCATTAAATTAGCATCAACCCCAAAAATATACATCATGGAGAGTGTAAATAATAATGATAAAGGAATTACGGAGGCTACAACTAACCCTGACCTAAAACTTCCTAATAATAATATTACTACAAAAATAACAATGATAACTCCTAAAATTAAATTTTCAGCAATGGTAAAAGTTGTTTTTCCAATTAATTCACTTCGTTCTAAAAAACCATTTATATAAACACCTTCTGGTAGTGTTTTTTGTATCTCAAATACACGCTGCTTCACTGCATTAATAACTTTATTAGAGTCTCCACCTTTAAGCATCATTACTTGTCCTAATACTTTTTCTCCTTCACCATTGCCTGTAATTGCACCAAACCTGTTGGCAAAGCCAAATTTAACTTCAGCAACATCTTGTATTAAAATAGGTATTCCTTCAACATTTTTAACTACAATAGTTCTAATATCATCAAGAGATTTTATCATTCCTTCACCTCTAACGAAGTAACTTTCATTTGTTTTCTCTATGTAACCTCCTCCAGCAATACTGTTATTTTTTTCTAAAGCATCAATAATTTGAGTAAGCTCAATATTCATTGATTTTAATTTTTCAGGATTTAAAGCAACTTCATATTGTTTTAAATATCCACCCCAAGTATTTACTTCAACAACTCCCTGAATTCCAGACAATTGCCTTTTAACAATCCAATCTTGGATAGTTCTTAGTTCCATTGGAGAATATTTATCTTTATATCCCGGTTTTGTATCTAAAATATATTGATAAATCTCTCCTAATCCCGTTGTAATTGGCCCCATTTCTGGAGTTCCAAATCCTTCAGGAATTTTTTCTGCAGCTGTTTTTATTTTTTCGGCAATTAATTGTCTGGGTAGGTATGTTCCTAGATTGTCATCAAAAACAATGGTAACTACAGATAGCCCAAATTTTGACACAGAGCGTATTTCTTTTACACCAGGTAAATTGGCCATTTCTAATTCTACAGGATATGTAATAAACTGCTCAACATCTTGTGTTGATAGGTTACGAGATGTTGTTATAACCTGTACTTGATTGTTTGTTATATCTGGTACAGCTCCAATTGGTATTTGTGTTAAAGAAAATAATCCAAATCCAAAAATGGCAGCTGTTATTAATAGTATAATAAGTTTATTGCTAATACTTAGCTTAATAATTTTTTGCAACATGATTTAATTAGTTATAGTTTATAGTATTGAAAACCATTAACATGATTTTCAAAATTGTAAAATAATAATTGAATTATGTATGCTTGGGAGGTTGGAAAATTTCAGTTGGAAATAAACTTGAAGAGGGCTCTATATAATTAAATATTTTTTTTCTTAAATGAATTTCTTTAAAAGAACTTACCAATAAATTTTTAGTATATACAGAAATATAAACCTGAAGATGCAGGTGTAATAAATATTGTTTAAGAGGTAGTTTTTGATGTTCTTTATGTTTTGTTTTGTGAATTTCATACTGACTTCCATAATGCATTGAAATAAAATCCATAAAACTATCTCCAGCCTCAAAATGATCAGCAATATGATTTATGAGAGTTGGAATCTTAGTAATATCTTCTAATTGAAAGTTAAAACTTTGAATTAGAATGGTAAATGATAATATGAAAACTAAGATTTTATTCATTTAATGTCTATAAATTTAATACATTAACTTTTGCAAATATTTTATTTTATTTTTACTTAGATAAGAAAATGTAATAGGAAAATTTGATTTACTAATAGGTTCTCTTTATTGTAGCCTTAAATCATTCCAAAATATTTGCGCGTAAACCACTCTACGCTTAGTAAAAGTAGAATAAAACCTAAAATCCATTTCCAATCAATTAAAGAAATTTTTATAGTTTCAGTTTTCTGTATTTGTTTAAACTGAGAATTAGATTTTAAATATGTTACAAGTTCAGCACTTTGGTTGCTATAAAAAACTTTTCCATTCGTTTTATTCGCTAGTATCTTTAATTCTTTGCCATTAGCATTTGTATACTGTTGTTCAATTTCAAAAGGGAGGATTTTGAAGAGTCCTGATACTGAAGACTTTTGATTTTCTACAGAAACTTCGTACTTATATTCACCTGAGGGTATATTTGATAACTCAACTGTAAACCTACTTTCAAAAACGGCAAATGGTATTTTCTTAAAAAAATCATTTTCTTTATTTGAAACAGTCAGCCAAAGTTTTGCTCTCTCATCAAAGTTTAAATTTTTATCTAAATAGCTTGCTGAAATCTGTATTATTTCATTGGCATAATAAATTGGTTCTACTAAAGCATTCAATCTTTTACGTTTCTTATTAGAAGATAGATATTGAATCAAATTTGAAATAAATTCATCAAATATTTCGAATGAATTATTTAAAGTATAACTATGCATTCTCCAACGCCATATATTTTCACCTAATAAAATTGATTTTCGTTGATTGTTACTTTCAAAAGTTGCAAGTAATGGATTTTGAGTATTAACACCTCCTATTTTTTGATATAGTAATGAATTGTATTGTAAATAAAATGTAATATTTCCGAAGTAATCTTCTACAGGGGGAAAATTTGAAAAGCCGATATCATTACTTAAAAAGCTTGCATATTCAGTATTAAAAACAGGATAGTAATTTTCTGATTGTGGTATGGATTCTTTATAAAAATCCGATTGAATTTTATTCAGAAATCCCCAGTCAGTACTTCGTCCAGAAACTATAAAATAGTTTAACTTTTTAGAGTTAATATCCTTAAATATATTTTTAAATTCGTTCGTTGGCTGATACAGTATAACTAATTGATAATCACTTATATTGCCTTCAAAACCTGTAATTTTAGAAATCGTTACAGAGCGTTGCTTGTTGCGCTCTATAGATTTTTTAAACATTCCTACATCAGGATGAATAATTGATGTTAAAATTAAAATTTTAGACTTTTCTTCAATAACGTTTATACTGAATGTTTTAATATTATTGAGTGTATGCTGCTCATCGTCCAGTTCTTCAATTTTAACAGTGTAGTATTGAGTTCCTTTAGTTAAAGCAGTTAAAAAGAAAGATGCTATTTTTGAAGTTTCAGACTCCAAAAATTGAAGTTGTTTTGTAAAAACTTTCTTTCCTTTATGGTAAACATTAATTCTCTTTGAAATTGGCTTTTTACCTGAATAATTTATAAATAATTCAACCGGGAATTTATGATTGATGTTTGTAAATTTATTAACGTTTAGCCTCTTTAATGAAATATCCTTAAAAATTGTGGTATCACCAACAATTATTGGAAAAACTGGACTTTTATAATCTACAAATTCAATTGCATTACCCGTTGTTTGATTTCCATCAGTAATAAGAATGATAGGATTAATTCCTGTTTTGTACAGTTTAGAAAATTCTTGAAAAGGCAATGATAAATTTGTTTGTTTGTCTTTAAAATTTAAAGAGTCTAGAATATCTAAATTATTTCCAAAACTGTAGTAATTAACTAAAAACCTAGTATTTAAATCTTTATTTTTTTTAAAAAAACTTATTAAATTTTCAACTGATTTCTCTTGAGAATTATATTTAATTGAGCTTGAATTATCAACAGCAACTATTAAATTTGGTTTAATAATTTTATTTTTCTTTTTTTTTATTTGAGGATTTATTATTAAAATTAAGATTGATAAAACACTTAAAAATCGAAAAAAGAAAAGCCAATAATTTAATTGGCTTCTTTCTTTCTTATGATATAAATATTGAAAACCAGCAATGAATAGGGCTGCAAAAACTGCTAAAATTATGAATGCTATTGTTACTGTTTCCAATACTTTTAATTTAGGTTAGCATTCCCCCATCAACACTTAGTGTTTGTCCTGTAATATAGGCACTCATATCTGACGCTAAAAAAACACACGCATTTGCTACGTCTTCTGGAGTTCCTCCTCGTTTTAGAGGAATTGCATTTCTCCATTCTTTTACAGTATCTTCAGGTAAACTTGCAGTCATTTCAGTTTCTATAAATCCGGGTGCAATTACATTACTTCTTATATTTCTTGAGCCTAATTCTAAGGCTATTGATTTTGAAAACCCAATAATACCTGCTTTTGATGCTGCATAATTTGCCTGACCAGCATTTCCTTTCAATCCTACTACAGAACTCATATTTATAATTGAACCTTTACGTTGTTTCATCATAGGCCTAATTACCGCCTTTGTTAAATTAAAAACCGATTTTAAATTAACTTCTATAACTTTATCAAAATCCTCTTCTGAAATACGCATCAGTAAATTATCTTTAGTGATACCTGCATTATTTATTAAAATGTCTATGCTTCCAAATTCTTTTAACACATTTGATGCTAATTCCTGTGCCGCAACAAAATTAGCGGCATTAGATTGGTAACCCTTTGCTTTTATGCCATAAGATTCTAGTTCTTTTTCAAGTTCTTTTGCTGCTTCAACAGAAGCATTGAATGTAAAAGCGATGTTAGCTCCTTGTTTTGCAAATACAACAGCAATTCCTTTTCCTATGCCTCTTGTTGCACCTGTAATTATCGCTGTTTTATTTTCTAAAAGTTTCATATACTAAATATTATTAATTTTTGATAAATCAAATATACACATTTGTATAAAAAAAGCTTCCATATAGGAAGCTTTTTAAATAAAAGTTAAGAATTTTATTAACCCAATATTTCAGCAACTTTCTCTCCTATTTTAGCAGGAGATTCAACTACGTGAATACCATTTTCTTTTAAAATAGCCATTTTTGCTTGTGCAGTATCATCTTTTCCTCCAACAATTGCACCTGCATGTCCCATTGTTCTTCCTTTTGGAGCTGTTTGTCCTGCAATAAAACCAATTACTGGTTTTTTATTTCCATTCTCTTTAATCCAACGTGCAGCTTCAGCTTCTAATTGCCCTCCAATTTCACCAATCATTACTATAGCATCTGTTTCGTCATCATTCATAAACATTTCAATAGCATCTTTTGTTGTGGTACCAATAATAGGGTCTCCACCAATACCAATTGCTGTTGAAATGCCATAACCATTTTTAACAACCTGATCAGCAGCCTCATAGGTTAATGTTCCAGATTTAGAAACAATTCCTACATTTCCTTTTTTAAATATAAATCCAGGCATAATTCCAACTTTAGCTTCTTCAGGTGTAATTACACCAGGACAGTTTGGCCCTACCAATCTACACTCTTTATTATCAATATAAGCTTTCACTTTTACCATATCTGCAATAGGAATTCCTTCCGTAATACAAATGATTACTTTAATTCCTGCAGCTGCAGCTTCCATAATGGCGTCTCCTGCAAATGCTGGTGGCACAAAAATTATTGAAGTATCTGCTGCAACTTTATCTACCGCATCTTGCACGGTATTAAAAACAGGTTTTCCCAAGTGAGTTTGACCTCCTTTTCCAGGAGTAACACCACCTACAACATTGGTTCCATAATCAATCATTTGGGTTGCATGAAATGTTCCTTCACCTCCTGTAAAACCTTGTACAATTATATTTGAATTTTTATTAACTAAAACACTCATTGAAGTATATTTTTATATTAATGTATTATTAGTACAAAAGTACTTTTTTCTAGGTTCTGAATAAAAGAAATTTTACTTTTTTTGATTTTTTATCAATTGTTTTATTTCTATAATTTCTTTTAGCTTTTTTCTTGATTCCTCAATTGGTGTTCCAAAGTAGGTTTTACCTCCTTTTACAGACTTGGTAACGCCTGTTTGACCAAGAATAATTGCTCCTTTTCCAATAGTAATTCCGCTATTTGTACCCACTTGCCCCCATAAAATAACATCATTTTCAATAACAACACATCCTGCAACACCTGTTTGAGAAGCAATTAAACATTTTTCACCAATAATGGTATCATGACCTATTTGTACTTGATTGTCTAATTTTGTCCCTTTTTTAATTGTTGTAATTGCTGAAACACCTCTATCAATTGTACAAAGGGCTCCAATATCTACATTATCTTCTATCAGTACACTTCCTCCTGAAATTAACTTATCATAACCTTGCTGCCTTTTTTTATAATAAAAGGCATCTGCTCCTATAATACTTCCTGCATGAATAGTAACATTATTTCCTATAATGCAATTATCATAAATTGTTACAGTAGGATGTATAACACAATTTTCACCTATTTCAACATTATTTCCTATAAACACGTTTGGTTGAATAATAGTATTCTTTCCTATAATTGCTGTTTTTGAAATTAAAGAATTTGAAGCTCTAAAAGGGTTAAAATGTTTTGTTAATTTATTAAAACAGGTAAAAGGGTCTTTAGCTATTAATAAGGCCTTGCCCTGTGGGCATTTTACCTTTTTATTAATTAAAATTACTGAAGCCTTCGATTGCAGTGCCTTATCATAATATTTTGGATGATCAACAAAAACAATATCTCCCTCTTCAACTACATGAATTTCATTACAACCAAACACTGGAAAATCTGAAGGTCCTACAAACTTTGCCTCAATTAAATCTGCAATTTCTTTTAAACTATAGGATTTAGGAAATTTCATTTTTTTTATTCTTTAACACGTTCTAAATAGGCTCCCTTTGAGGTATCTACTTTTATTTTATCACCTTCATTAATAAACAAAGGAACATTTATTTTTGCCCCTGTTTCAACAGTAGCTGGTTTTGTAGCATTGGTAGCGGTATTCCCTTTTACCCCTGGCTCAGTATGTGTAATTTCTAAAATAACACTAGCTGGCATATCCACAGATAAAGGCATGCTATCTTCAGTATTAAAAATTATAGTTACTATTTCTCCTTCTTTTAACAAATCTGGAGCATCAAGAGTCTCTTTTTCTAATGTAATTTGGTTATAATCATCTGTATTCATAAAATGAAAAGTATCTCCTTCTGGATATAAAAATTGATACTTTCGAGTTTCAACTCTAATATCTTCAATTTTTCTTCCTGCCGGAAATGTATTATCTAACACTTTTCCAGATGTTAAACTTTTTAACTTAGTTCTAACAAATGCAGGTCCTTTACCAGGTTTTACATGTAAAAATTCTACTACTTTAAAAATATCATTGTTGTGTTTTATACACAAACCATTTCTTATGTCTGATGTTGTTGCCATTTTTATTTTAAGTTTTAGTCTAAGTAGAATTATCTAACCTAGTTTTTTAATATTAACCTCCTATATATCCCTTCATAATCCCTCTCTGAGAATTTTTAATGAAAAGTATGATTTGATCTCTCTCTTTTGTTGCTTCCATCTCAGCTTCAATTTTTTCAAGTGCTTGAGTTGTATTGTAATTTTTTTGATATAGAATTCTAAAAATATTTTGAATTTCTCTAATTTTTTCTGTTTCAAAACCTCTTCTTCTCAGTCCAATAGAATTAATACCTATAAATGAAATAGGTTCTTTACCTGCCTTAGTATATGGAGGTACATCTTTTCTAACCAATGAACCTCCTGAGACTAATGAATGATCTCCAATATGAATAAATTGATGAACAGCTACTAAACCACTTAATATAGCAAAATCTCCTATGGTTACATGGCCTGCAATTATTGATCCATTTGCGAGAATACAGTTATTACCAACTATACAATCATGAGCAACATGAGATGTTGCCATTATTAAACAGTTATCTCCAATTTGAGTTTTACCTAAAGCTTTTGTACCTCTATTAACTGTTACGCATTCTCTTATAGTTGTATTATCACCAATAATTGCTAAAGAATCTTCTCCATCAAATTTTAGGTCTTGAGGGATTGCAGAAATAACTGCTCCAGGAAAAATTCTACAATTTTTTCCTATTCTTGCGCCTTCCATAATTGTTACATTAGAGCCAATCCAAGTTCCTGCTCCAATTGTTACATTGTTATAAATTGTTGTAAATGGTTCTACTACTACATTTGTTGCAATCTTTGCCCCTGGATGTATATAAGCCAATGGTTGATTCATTATTCTTTAGGTTTTTTTGCTATTTGAGCCATTAACTCTGCTTCTACTACTAATTTCCCATTAGCATATCCACATGCTTGCATATGACAAATACCTCTTCTAATTGGTGTAATAAGTTCTGCTTTAAAAATTAACGTATCTCCTGGTAATACTTTTTGCTTAAACTTAACTTTATCCATTTTCATAAAATATGTTAGGTAGTTTTCAGGATCTGGTACTGAGCTTAATACCAATATACCTCCACATTGTGCCATTGCCTCAACTTGTAAAACTCCTGGCATAACTGGAGCATTAGGAAAATGACCTATAAAATAAGCTTCATTCATAGTAACATTCTTCATTCCTACAACATGCTTATCTGATAATTCAAGAATTCTATCAATTAGCAGAAATGGTGGTCTATGGGGAAGAATACTCATTATTTTATGAATATCCATCAATGGAGGCTCATTTAAATCAAATACTGGTACACTATTTCTTTTTTCGTGCTTGATGATTTTTTGTAGTTTTTTTGCAAAAACTGTATTGACTAAATGACCTGGTTTGTTTGCAATTACTTTACCTCTTATTCTTATACCAACCAAAGCTAAATCACCAATAACATCTAATAATTTATGACGAGCGGCTTCATTTGCCCAACGCAATGTAAGATTGTCTAGTATACCATTTGGCTTAACAGCTAAATTTTCTTTCTTGAAAGCTTTTTTTAGCTTTGACATTGTTTGCTCAGAAATTTCTTTATCTACATATATTATTGCATTGTTTAAATCTCCTCCTTTAATTAAGTTATTATCAAGTAACATTTCCAATTCATGAAGAAAGCTAAACGTACGTGCATTGGCTATTTCAAGTTTAAAATCTGAAAGTGAACTAAGGGTTGCATTTTGAGTGCCTAAAACTTTAGTACCAAAATCTACCATGGCTGTTATCTGATATCTGTCAGAAGGCATTAAAATAATTTCACTTCCTGTTTCTTCATCTTTATATGAAATAACCTCCTTTACAACATACTCTTCCCTCTCAGCTTCTTGTTCAACAATCTCAGCCTTTTCTAGTGCTTCAACAAAATATTTTGATGAACCGTCCATTATAGGAGGTTCTGCTGCATTAATTTCTATTTTAATATTATCAATATCCATCGCTACAACGGCGGCCAAAACATGTTCTGAAGTATTTACAAAAACACCTCTTTTTTCTAAATTAGTACCTCTTTGAGTATTTACAACATATTCTGCACTTGCCTCAATTATAGGCTCTCCTTCAAGGTCTATCCTCACAAAAGCATATCCATGGTTTACAGGAGCTGGTTTAAAAGTTAAAGTAACTTTATTACCTGTATGTAAACCAACACCCTCTAGTGTTACCTCATTTTTAATTGTTTTTTGTTTGCTACTCATTATTTCTCTTTTAAGGCTTTTATTTCTTTTTCTAATAAATTTATCGTTGCTACCAATTCAGGGAGTTTTTTAAAGTAAACATACGATTTAAAATAATCTGAATAATTAAGTGCAGGTGAACCTTGAATTATTTCACCATCTTTAATATTTCTACCCACACCTGTTTGAGCTTGTATGCGAACGTTATTACCAATTATTAAATGTCCTGCGATACCAACCTGACCTCCAATCATACAGTTTTTACCTATTTTAACTGAACCTGCAATACCTGTTTGCGCTGCAATTACAGTATTTTCGCCAATTTCAACATTGTGGGCTACCTGAATTTGATTGTCTAATTTTACTCCTTTACTAATGATAGTTGAACCTAATGTTGCTCTATCTATTGTTGTTAAAGCTCCTATATCTACATTATCTCCAATAATAACATTTCCTATTTGAGGTATTTTGCTAAACGTGCCTTTTGAACTTGGGGCAAATCCAAATCCATCAGCACCTATAACACTTCCTGAGTGAATTGCACAATTTTTTCCAATTACAGTTTCTGAATAAATTTTTGCACCCGTAAATATGGTTGTATTCGATTCTATTACTACATTTTCTCCTATATGAACATTCGGGTAAATTTTAACATCATTTCCAATTGTTACATTATCACTTATATAAGCAAAAGCACCTAGATATAAATTTTTACCTATAGATGCTGATTTACTAATAAAAGAAGGTGACTCAATACCTGATTTATTTAATTTAACCTCACTGTAAACTGCTAATAGTTTTGAAAATGCCTCATAAGGATTCATCACTTTAATAAGTGTTGTTTTCACTTCTTTTTCCGCAATAAAATCTTTATTTACAATTGTTATTGAAGCTTTAGTGGAGTATATATGTGGTGTATATTTTGGGTTTGACAAAAAAGTTAAAGAGCCTTTCTCGCCTTCTTCAATTTTAGAAAGCTTAAATACTTCAACATTTGCGTTTCCATCTATTTCACCTTGTAATATTTCTGCTATTTGATTTGCTGTAAATTTCATGAGCTGCAAAAGTAAAAAAAAAAATGGCTACTACCTATTTCTTAGGATAGCAGATATAATACTTAATTACCGGATTGGATAATGCCTGTAAATTCAAATGATCTGATGCTTCTGTAACGTCTTTAATTATTCCTTTCTTATACAGTATTTGAATATTATTTTTTGTTACATCATAAGCCTGATTTTGAATTTTACCAGTGTAAACAAAATAATCTAATTCATTATCAGTCAAATTAAAAGCTTCTTTAACTTGCTTTTTTATAGTATTAATTTGCTTATTATTAAATGGTTCTTTTTGAAGAATTACTTTAGGCAATTTTCTATTTATCAAACTTTCTGATAAGGTTGATATTATATAATCATCAAAAGAAATCCATTCTTTTATAGCTGAAAAAACATCATAATCATCTAATTTTGCAAATGTTTTCAATGCTTCATCCGTAAATTCTTCAAGTGCTGTATCTCGTTTTAAAAAATACAGAAATGCTTTACTAGCGGGTAATTTTTCACCTTGTAATGTTAATTCTTTGGCTCTTTTTAAAATTTTTCCCAATAATTTCTCAGCAACTAACCCCGTTTTGTGTAAATAAACCTGCCAATACATTAACCTACGAGCAACAATAAATTTTTCAACTGAATAAATTCCCTTCTCTTCAACTACCAAATTATCATGTTTAACATTTAACATCGTAATTAAACGTTCTGAACTTATATTTCCTTCAGCTACACCTGTATAAAAGCTATCTCTATTCAAATAATCTAACCTATCCATATCTAACTGACTCGAAATCAATTGATATAAAAATTTACGAGGGTAATTTCCTTTAAAAATTGTAATTGCCAATGAAAGTTTTCCTTGAAACTCTTCATTTAAGGCTTCCATAAATTTTAAAGAAATTAATTCATGATTTATTCCTGAAACAATATTATTTTCCAATGCATGTGAAAAAGCACCGTGACCAATATCATGTAATAAAATAGCAATATAGAGGGCATTTGCTTCTTCATTTGTAATAGTAACACCTTTGAATTTTAATATTCGTACTGCTTTTTGCATTAGATGCATACTTCCAATAGCATGATGAAACCTTGTATGGTGTGCTCCCGGATATACTAAATAGGATAAACCCATTTGAGAAATTCGCCTTAAACGTTGAAAATAAGGGTGATCTATTAAATCACAAATTAAAGTATTTGGAATGGTAATAAAACCGTAAATTGGATCGTTTAATATTTTAAGTTTGTTCGTTTTAATTTCGATCAAAATAATTATTTTTATAAAATTACAACAAAGATAACAATATGAGTAATATAAACATCCTTTGGGTAGATGATGAGATAGATATTTTAAAACCACACATTCTTTTTTTGGAAAAAAAAGGCTATACAGTTACAACTTGTAATAACGGTGCTGATGCCATTGATATGTGTGATGAAAATAATTATGACATTATTTTTTTAGATGAAAATATGCCTGGATTAAGTGGTTTAGAAACTTTATCTAAAATTAAAAGCAATCATGCAAACCTCCCTATTGTTATGATTACCAAGAGTGAGGAAGAATATATTATGGAAGATGCTATTGGTAACAAAATAGCAGATTATTTAATTAAACCGGTTAATCCACACCAAATATTACTAAGTTTAAAAAAGAATCTTGATCTCTCTCGATTAGTTTCAGAAAAAACAACATCAAACTATCAGCAAGAATTTAGAAAAATAGCCATGGATTTAGCCATGGTTAATTCTTATTCAGAATGGATAGATATTTATAAAAAACTTGTGTATTGGGAGCTAGAATTAGAAAACATTAATGATTCTGGTATGGTTGAAATACTTGAAAGTCAAAAACAAGAAGCAAATACCCTCTTTTTTAAATTTATCAAGAAAAATTATTCCGATTGGATTTATAACGATGACAACGCCCCTATTTTATCAAATACATTATTTAAAAATGTAATACTTCCTGAAGTAAAAAAATCTAAGGGAACTTTATTAGTGGTAATTGACAATTTACGGTACGATCAATTTTACATACTAGAACAAACAATTACAAAATATTATAAAAAAGAAAAAGAAACCTCTTATTTCAGCATTTTACCTACGGCAACGCAATATGCTCGTAATGCTATTTTTTCAGGATTAATGCCATTGGAAATGGAACAAAAACATCCTAATTATTGGAAAAATGATACTGATGAAGGTGGTAAAAATTTATATGAGGAGGATTTTTTAAAAGCACAATTGAACCGACTTAGAGAAAATCTAAAAATAGCCTATTACAAAATAACTAATTTAAAATTGGGGAAGCAATTAGCCGATAATTTTAATTCAATAAAAGAAAACGATTTAACCGTAATTGTTTATAATTTTGTTGATATGCTTTCACATGCTAAAACTGAAATGGAAGTTATTAAAGAATTAGCCAGTGATGACAAAGCGTATAGATCATTGAGTAACAGCTGGTTTAAAAACTCTCCTTTACTTGAAATGATTCAAAAAGCCCAAAACCTTGGTCTAAAATTAATTATAACTACAGATCACGGAACTATAAATACAAAGGTACCTTCAAAAGTAATTGGAGATAAAAACATAAGTTCTAATTTACGTTACAAAACAGGTAGAAGCTTATCTTATGAAGACAAAGAAGTTTTTGCTGTTAAAAATCCTAAAGAAATAGGATTGCCCTCTATCTCTATAAACAGCTCTTTTATATTTGCCAAAGAAGATTTGTTTTTTGCTTATCCTAATAATTTCAATCATTTTGTAAAGTATTACAAAAATACATACCAACATGGTGGTGTTTCTTTGGAGGAAATGATAATTCCTTGTGCTATATTTGTACCTAAATAAATTATTAGTGTATGATAAAAAATTACTCATTAGAACAATTAGCTGAAATTTCTAAAGAAATTATTAATTTGTCAAAGCATAAAATTTTACTTTTTTATGGAGAAATGGGCGTTGGAAAAACTACGCTTATTAAGGAAATTGCAAAACAACTTGGAGTTACTGATACGGTTAGCTCTCCTACTTTCTCATTAGTAAATGAGTACCATACAACTAAAAATATAAAAGTATTTCATTTTGATTTTTATAGAATTGATTCTGAAGAAGAAGCTTTAGACATTGGAATAGAAGAATATTTTTACAGTGATAATTGGTGCTTTATTGAATGGCCAAATAAAGTTGAAAATTTACTACCTTTAAAGTCGGTTACTATTTCAATTACCACAAATAGCAGCCAGCAACGAACCATTGAACTTAAAAATAATGAGTAAAAAAGTTACTTCTCCATTTAGTAAACAGGAACTGCTTCCTCAAGAAGAAACCTTAGAAATTAAAAAACAAAAAGGAAAACTTGTTATTGGTATTCCTAAAGAAACGCATTACCAAGAAAAAAGAGTTTGCTTAACACCCGATGCTGTTGCTGCATTAACAATGCATGGCCATAACTTTATAATTGAAACAGGTGCTGGTGATGGTTCGAATTTTTCTGACAAAGAATATTCTGATGCCGGTGCAAAAATTTCTTATGATGTTAAAGAAGCCTTTGAGTGTAATATCATTTTAAAAGTTGAGCCACCTTCACTAGATGAAATTAAATTAATAAATCCACAAAGTACTTTATTTTCAGCTTTACAGTTAAAAACTCAAACAAAAAAATATTTTGAAGCCATCGCAAGTAAAAGAATTACCGCTGTTGCCTTTGATTATATTAGAGATGACCAAGGCATTTATTCAATTGTAAAATCTTTAAGTGAAATAGCAGGTACTGCTTCTATTTTAATTGCTTCAGAGATAATGAGTAATGACAATGAAGGGAATGGACTGCTATTGGGAAATATTAGTGGTGTGCCACCAACTGAGGTTGTTATTTTAGGTGCTGGTACTGTAGGTGAATTTGCTGCACGTTCTGCAATTGGTTTAGGTGCAAATGTAAAAGTTTTTGATAATTCAATAACTAAATTACGGTGTTTACAGCGCAATTTAGGTCGATCTATTTACACCTCAACTATTCAACCAAAAACTCTACAAAAGGCATTAATGCGTTGTGATGTTGCTATTGGAGCTCTCAGAGGCAAATCGAGATCTCCTGTTATAGTTTCTGAAGAAATGGTTCAGCAAATGAAAAATGGAGCTGTTATTGTTGATGTTAGTATTGATAGAGGTGGCTGCTTTGACACTTCAGAAGTTACTACCCATAAAAAACCAACATTTATTAAACATGGTGTTATTCATTATTGTGTACCAAATATCCCTTCCAGATATTCTAGAACTGCCTCAGTATCAATAAGTAATATTTTTACACCGTATTTATTAAGTATTGCTGAAGAAGGGGGATTTGAAAATGCTGCTCGTTTAGACAAAAGTTTACAAAAAGGTATGTACTTTTACCACGGAATTTTAACCAATAGAACAGTTGCAGATTGGTTTAATTTACCATTTAGAGATATTAATTTATTGTTTTTGTAAAATGACTGTTAAACAACGTTTGCCCTATTATTTTATAGGCTTCCTTTTGGGAATTATTATCGTATATTTTATACTTGATAAAAAAAAGGTAGAATTTGATTATTTACCGAATGCCAGAGTTTTAAAAAGTATTCGAAGAAAACCACAAATTTTTTCTCCTGAAGTACTACAAATTATGCATTCAAAAAAAGTAGACTCATCAACAATTAATCAAATTTTAAAAGATGGAAATGTTGATATTTGGAATAAACACAAACTAGATACCTGTATGCAATACAATATACAAGGGCGTAATAATTTAAAAAATATTATACTAACAGTTAAAAGGTGTGATTCAGTTGCTTTTATTGAAAAAATTGCTATTGAATAATTTTAGAATAATAATGTTCTTTTATTTTTTTGATACTTTTAATTGATTTTTCGAGCCATTCAAGGTATAATTCATTTTTTTCCAGTTCACTAAGTTGCCATTTAACGTCAGATGCTTTTAGTTTTTCATGCATATTTTGTAAAATTATGGCTGCAGCAACTGAAATATTCAAACTCTCTGTAAAACCAACCATAGGTATTTTTAAAAATCCATCTGCATTTTCCATCACCTCTTTTGATAAGCCTTCTTTCTCTACTCCAAAAAAGAAAGCCGATTTTTTAGTGATATCATATTCTTGTAATACACACGAATCATTATGTGGTGTAGTTGCAATAATTTCATAACCATTCTCACGTAAATTATTAATACATTCAAGGGTGTTATTTGTATCTTTTTTTTTGTAAAGTTTAAAGTCAAGCCACTTTTGAGCTCCTTTTGCTACTTGATTTGAAGCATAAAATTTGTACTTATTTTCAATAACATGTACATCTTGAATACCAAAAATTTCACAACTTCTAACCACAGCGCTGGCATTATGCGGCTGATAAATATCTTCAATGGCAACCGTAAAATGACGCGTTCTATCATTTATTATTTTTTTAAACAACGCTTTTCTTTTATCAGTAACAAACTGTTCTAAATATTCAATAAAATTATAATCTGGCATTCAATAATATGTTTGTACAAATATATTATTTAAATTAATAATTTACAGTATATAATCAATTTGTATAAACTTCTATATTTAAACATATCTTTATTATTTTTGAATGCTTATGAAAGATTTATTAATTATTGGGTTTGTTTGGCCAGAACCTAACACCACAGCTGCAGGCTCTAGAATGTTACAACTTATTGAGTTATTTCAAGATAACAATTACAACATAACTTTTGTTTGTGCTGCTTCAAAAACAAGTAAATCCTTTAATTTAGATGACTTAAATATTCAAACATTTAATATTGAGCTGAACAACAGTAGTTTTGATGAATTAATAAAGCGCTTAAACCCTTCATTGGTTTTGTTTGACCGGTATATAACAGAAGAACAATTTGGGTGGAGAGTTGTTAAAAATTGTCCTAATGCACTTAGAATTTTAGATACAGAAGATCTCCATTTTTTGCGAAATGCACGACAAACAGCTTATAACAAAAAGATACCTGTTTCTGAAAATTTATTAAAGAATGACGTAGCCAAACGTGAAATTGCAAGTATTTATAGATGTGATTTAACGCTTATTATTTCGAAATATGAAATTAAATTACTGAAGCGCCTTTTTGGTGTTGATAAATCCCTTTTACATTATGTTCCTTTTTTACTCAAACAAGTAAATTTACCAAACTCATACCCTTCTTTTATAGAAAGAAAAGATTTTATTGCCATAGGAAATTTTAAACACGCTCCAAATTTAGATTCAGTTATGTACTTAAAAACTACTATTTGGCCATTGATAAAAAAAGATTTACCCAATGCTAAATTGCATGTATACGGAGCCTATGCAACACAAAAAATACAACAATTACATAGTACTAAAGATGGTTTTTTAGTAAATGGATGGGCTGAAAGTATTGAAAACATTTTTACAAATGCTCGAGTTTGTCTTGCTCCGCTTCAATTTGGAGCAGGATTAAAAGGTAAATTAATTGACGCTATGAAGTATGGTACCCCAAGTCTTACAACAACAATTGGTGCAGAAGCTATGCATAATAAGTTACCATGGAATGGTTTCATAACTAATAATCCAATAGATTTTGCCCTAAAATCTGTTAAATTATATACTGATGAATTAATATGGAAAAATTCCCAACAAAATGGAACTAAAATAGTTCATAATTGCTACTCAAAAGAAAAATATGGTAATAAGCTTATTAACAAAATTAACTTTCTTCAAAAACAAATTATAGAACACCGATTAAATAATTTTACAGGAACAATATTAATGCATCACACTTTAAATAGTACAAAGTATTTTTCAAAATGGATTGAAGAAAAAAATAAATAAGAGGTTTTTTTAATATAAAGTTACCATTAAATAGTTTTAAATATTTTCATTATTTCTGTAGGAATTCGAACAGGCTTCATTGTTTTTTTAGCTAATAAACACCACGTTGTTTTCGCTCTAGCAATTAATTTAGCATTCTTTTTAATTTCAACAATACGTTCAGATTTAACACCGTATAGGCTTTCTACCCAAGTACTTATAATTATTTCGTCATGTAACTTTGCAGCATATAAATAATCTATTTCATGTCTTAAAACTATCCAAACATATTTACTGTTTAAATCTGGTGTACTTAATATGTCCCAATGCTTTTGAGCTGCATTTTGTACCCATTGTAGATAATAAACATTATTTACATGATTTAAGGCATCTAGCACATCTTCAGTAATAGTTAACTGGAAAGCAAATACTTTTTTATTCATCAAAACAATATTAATAATTAAATATAAATTAATTGCTATTTAAAAATTATTTATTTGATAAGTTGTTGAAATGTTTATCTATTTACAATTAAAAATAATTGGATTTATGAATGTTATATTTTACATTTACAAAACCTAAAAAAGTTCAAGAATGTTTTGTTTTTTAACCACGTTCGAACAAACATGGTTAAAAAACTTACAGTCGTGATTGATTGAGTTTAAAAAAATTATCGTGGGGACGACAGTTTTTTTCAAAATATTGCGGCTGTTTTAATTAATACACTTGTGTTACATAAAAACAGTTGTAAAATAGAATAATCTTATTATACTACCGTTGTGGGGACGACAATTACAAAGATTTTTTTGCAACTGTTTTTTTATTGTAACTAATTATTGTGGGGACGACAAATCTGCTATTTTATAAACAGATACAGTTATTTTTAGCCTTAATAATCTTTCCAATTTTATTTTTGAACTCAAAGTAAGGTACTAATGTGTTTATATATATTTTTTTACTATTAGATTTTATAAACGAATTGACTCTTTTGGTTTTTACTGATGTATTTTTAAGTAAAATCATAATATCTATTTTAAATTTTATTAACGTTTTATAAACATTTGAGTAAAATAATTTCTTCCATCTATATTTTTCTCGGTAGAAATTCCAAAGTGTGTATAATCCTTGCTTTCAATCAAAGCTCTATGACTCTCGCTATTTAACCAAGCTTCTACTACTCCTTCGGAGGAGTTAAATCCATAAGCAACATTCTCACCTACCGTCTTTGCATTAGCATTAACAACTAAGTTTTCTTGCCTTTTGGGAAAGTTATAATGATTTACATTTCCTGTCTCAACCATATATGATGTATGACTTTCTGCTACAGATGAAATTACATCAAGTTTATTTAGAGACTGTAATCCTATAGAATTTCTATGCTTATTTACTAAATCAAGTATTTCTAATTCTATCTTTGAATAAGAAACTTTAATTTCATTTATTTCATTAAAATAAATACCATCATCTTCTTTAGCACACGAGGTTAATACAGTACTACTAATTATAACAAATAACGCTAGTTTAAAATGAATTGTTTTCATGCTAGTTTGGGGTTTTAGGGGTTTAACATTAAAATACAGTCGCAACTATTATCTTCTTACTAACCGTTGTGGGAATGGTGTGCTTTGATAATTATGTTGCGACTGATTTTAGGTATACACATAGGTTCAGCTGATTTTTCACATGAAAAATTGCTTAAATCAGCTAAAATTATGGCATAAAATTGTTTCAAAAATACAGAAATGTTATTTCTATTTTGAAACTTGCTACTATAGAACATAATAGCCAGGGTGATGACAATTACTATCATAAATTTGGGGTTTTGGCTCGTTTGGGTTAATTTATTCTTCCTATATTATTTTAATTTTAAAAAAAGAGGTAGAAACAAAGTTCTTACTAACCATCTAACTAATTAAAGCACTTTTCGGACTGCTTTATAAGTATGTGACTACAGTGTGACTACCTCTAAGGGTTGATTTACTTTTTCATAATCTCTTACTAATTATTCATTCTTATTATTCTAACTGTAAGCTATTTATAATCAAAATATTTAGGGGTTAAATATCTGAATTATAAAATAACCTTTTATCTTGGGTTGATTTATTTACTCCTAATTTTCTCTAATAATGTATTAAGACTTAAAATTTCTTTTTTAGATAAATTTCCTACAATATTCTTTTCAAATTTTAATTGTGCCGGAGCTATTTCATCTAATAAATTCAAACCTAATTCTGTAATATTAATATCTACCTTTCTCCTATTCTCTTCATTTTGGTGTCTTGTAATTAAGCCTTTCAATCTTAATTTTTCAACCAAACGTGTGGTATTACTATTTTTACTAACCATTTGAGACTGTAATGTTAAAAGGTCAGTAGGTTTTCCATTTAAATCTTTTAAAGAACGTAAAACTTTGTATTGTTGAATTGATAAAGCGTATTGTTTCAAATGATCTGAAAAATTTTCATTCATCCAGTTACCTGTTTGCAATATATTCTCAATTGTAAGTTCAGGTAAGTTTAACTCATCCTTTTTATCATTTTTATTCAACTTCGGGGGGACAACAATTATCTATACTACTATCGTATATACGTCAAATGTATATACAATTATTAAAACAAACAAATTTTTTTGTTAAAAACTTTAAAATAATTTAGCTTTTAAACCATTTAAATAGCTAATTATCAGTTTAAATATAATATAATTAAAAAAAGATAACACAGACTTATTACCTGTCAATCACTAGGTTAACAAAGGGTTAGATAGATTTTTAAAAAAAATTTTATCATAAAAATTAGATGTCCTTGTAATAATTTTAATTAGAATAAAAAAATCTATTATTTTTAAAACTAAAAATTAAATTTGTTAATAAGTATTCATATTTTCAGTTTAAATCACACTTTAAACACCTGATTTTTAGAACTAAATAGTTCTTTTGGCAGTAACTTTGGTTGCAAATTAATTTAAGTATTAAAATTAAATTTGTATTAAAATACATTAGAGATGAAAACAATTGTAGCGGTTACTGCACAAAATAGAAAAACAGTCTTTGAACACGCTGGAAAGTGTACAAATTTCTTAATTTACACAATTGACAATAATATCATTGAACATAAAAGGTTATTAGAACTTCCTAAAGAAGAATCTTTACACAATGTTTTTCATGGCAATACTAATGGCAGTGTGCTTTTTGATGTTGATATATTACTAACAAGGGGTATTGGGAATGGGGCTATTCAAAAACTGGCTAATCACAATGTGGCTTGTTATAAAATTGAAGAAACGGATCCTGATAAGGCTATTCATAAATTAATTAATGGAACATTAGAAGCTGTATCCCCTATTTCTCATGATAAATCTGGTTGTAATTGTGATGGAGGTCACTATAACCATCATCATCATCACTAAATATTTTTAAAATAATCTAAACATAAATAAAAAGAGGCTGTCTGAAAAGTAATTATACTTGTCATTTTGAACAAAGTGAAAAATCTCAACATCTTGATATATAAGTGTTTAATTTTAAGAAGAACCTTCATTTACATTCAGATTGACACTTTTTAGACAGCCTCTTTTATGATATAACTTTTGTTGTAATTGTCCAATAAATTATTGGAGATATAAAATTAATTGTTCATTTTCATTCCCTTTTTACCTCCCATGCCATTTGGATGCATTGTGTTAAAATGACTTTTAAACCAAGCTGGCTGCTCTATTTCATTATCATAAATATATCCCGCAATTTTTATTAAATCCTCTTTTTTAAATAATTGTTTAGGCATTACTTTAAATTGATTTACAGCTCCTCGCATCAGAGCATTATCTTCTTTAGGGTCTGATGCCCAAGCAACCACAGCTTTTACAAATTCTTCTTTTGAATTATAAGCCATTTTATACCTCCTTTTAACAGCAACCATAGGAGGAGCTATAATTTCATCATGGGATTTACTAATTACAGAGTGACAAGCATAACAATTATTTTTGAATAAAGTATATCCTTCATTTGTCTCTTTAGAAGTAACTTTACTTTTTAGCTTCTTCTCCTCTTTTGTTGTGTTGCAGCTTAATAAAACAATTGATGCGAGCATCAATGCAGCCAGATTATTTAGTTTCATATATAATTATTTAATTTACACAAATATACATCAATTTAGTAACCACATCTTTCACTTTCACTATTAATTACTTCTTCAAACTCAGCCAATGATATAAATTGAGGAATATAATTTTCTCCATTTGAAAGAAGCTGACTTGTATAACTTCTCAAATGATTTCTTGAACCACAACTCAATTTTTCATATACATTTATAATATCTTCTTTTGTTGTGTTAGATTCATCTTCATGTATATCATTTAAGTCTAAATCTTCAATTATTGCTCCAACTTTCAAAGCTTCCAACAGTGAAATATCCGATTGAGTAGTTAGATCATTATATAAACTTTGTAAAGTTTGATTTTTAAAAACACCCCTTTCTGAAGATGCAGGATCTGCAATTCCATAGGTATTTAATAATGTTAATACACTATTCATATGTTGTTGTTCACTTTGAGATATACTGTTAAAAATAGTCTCTGCATATTTATCATACGAAAATAAGTAAACATCTCTTGCTAATTTTTCTTCTTCTCTTAAAAATAACAAATCGTCTATCTCTTGCTGTGTTAATTGTGTTGTTGATTGAGTAACAACATCATTTTCATCATTTGAACAACTACTTAGAGCTGTTAATACCAATACTACTAATGTTAATTTTTTCATTTTTTAGTTTTTTTAATTAGTTATACTTTTTAGATCTCTTTTCTTTTTCACTTTTAATGAAAAGCAAAAGTCGTTCCTAAAAATCCTTAAAGCTGTGATAAAAGTTACAGCATGTTGTAACATTTATTACTGCAAATACGGTATATTATTGTATAAAAAAACGCCTCCAAAATAATGGAAGCGTTCTGTTTTTTTATGTAGTTACTTAATTTATCTATATGAAATTTTACGCATACGTAAACTTAAAGGGGTAATTTCTAGATACTCATCATTTTTAATGTACTCCATACATTCTTCTAAAGAAAGGTCGATTTTTGGAGCTATTTTAACACTATCATCGGTACCTGATTTTCTTACGTTTGTCAATTTTTTCCCTTTAATTAAATTCACACCCATATCTTCTTGTTTGTTATTTTCACCTACAACCTGCCCTTTGTATATCTCTTGATTCGGCTCAATAAAAAACTTACCTCTATCTTGCAATTTATCAATGGAATAAGCCGTAGCCTTACCTGTTTCTGCAGAAATAATAGCTCCATTTGAAGAAGTAGTAATTTCTCCTTTATGTGTATCAAAACCACGTAACCTATGATTAATAATAGCCTCACCTTGAGTAGCAGTCAAAATTTTATTACGCAACCCAATCAATCCTCTTGAAGGAATATCAAATTCTAAGTGTTGTAAATCTCCTTTTGGCTCCATAACAAGCAAGTCACCTTTTCTAAGACTAACCAAGTTAATGGCTTTACTTGCTAACTCTTCAGGAACATTTATTACTAATGTTTCATAAGGCTCACATTTAACACCATCTATTTGTTTTATAATAACTTGTGGACGTCCCACTTGCATTTCATATCCCTCCCTACGCATTGTTTCAATTAAAACAGATAAATGTAAAATACCTCTTCCATAAACATTAAACTTATCTTCAGAGTCTGTATCTTCAACCCTTAGAGCAAGGTTTTTTTCAGTTTCTTTATATAACCTATCTCGTAAATGACGGGAAGTTACATATTTACCTTCTTTACCGTAAAAAGGGGAGTTATTAATTGTGAAGAGCATACTCATTGTAGGTTCATCAACTTTTAATCTTTTTAAGGGCTCCGGATTTTCTAAATCTGCAATGGTATCACCTATTTCAAATCCCTCAATTCCAGTTATAGCACAAATATCACCACTTCTAACTTTTTTTGTTCTATCTTTTCCTAATCCTTCAAAAGTATGCAGTTCTTTAATTCTTACTTTTTTAAAAGTTCCATCAGATTTACATAACATATAGTCTTTGCCCTCAAATAAATCACCTCTAAAAACCCGTCCAATAGCAATACGTCCAACAAAAGATGTAAAATCTAACGATGTAATTTGCATTTGAGGAGTTCCTTCAAAATAAGGGGCTTCTGGTATATTTTCTAAAATTGAATCTAACAAAGGAATAATATTATCTGTTTCATTTTTCCAATCAGTATTCATCCACCCGTGTTTAGCAGAACCGTATATAGTATCAAAATCCAGTTGATCTTCAGTGGCATCTAAAGCAAACATCAAATCAAATACTTTTTCATGAACAATGTCTGGAGTGCAGTTAGGTTTATCTACTTTATTGACTACTACAATTGGTTTTAACCCCAATTCTAATGCTTTGCCTAAAACAAAACGCGTTTGTGGCATGGGTCCTTCAAAAGCATCAACTAATAATAACACACCATCAGCCATTTTCAATACGCGTTCTACTTCTCCTCCAAAATCTGCGTGACCAGGAGTATCTATAATATTAATTTTTACATTTTTATAAATAATAGAAACATTTTTAGATAGAATAGTTATCCCTCGCTCTCGTTCCAGGTCATTATTATCTAATAATAAATCTGTTCTAACTTTACGCTCATCCAAAATATGAGCTTGGTCAATAATTTTATCAACCAAAGTTGTTTTTCCATGGTCAACGTGGGCTATAATTGCTATGTTTCTGATAGATTGCATTTTCTTATTTTTTAGAAGCTGCAAAAGTAGGTGTTTTATTTCGTTTATTGTAACAAAAGTTAAAGAATGATAGATATCATAAAAATTGTCTAACCTACTCGTTATATTTGTTTTAAAACTTTTTTATTATGAATTTAATAAACAGCATCGCATTATTTAATTGGAATTGGGGTATCATTGGAGCTGCCTTTATGTTTTTAATATTTATTGGGTTAGTGGTAGCCCTTTTACTCTTGATGAAATCTGACAAAAAGAAGTAGCTTTTTAATTTGCTAATTGTCCTCCTTAATTATTAACTAAAAAGAGGTTATCTGAAAAATCTTTATTTTGTCATTTTGAGAGCTGAGACAAAAATTTTCTCAAGCGGTTATGATGACGTAAATTAGAGGTGAATTTACTAGGTAGTCCATAATTAGAATAGTGTTTAAATACCTGTTTTCGAGTATGATTTTCAAAAAAGAGTTAGCAAACAAAAAACGTTCAGTCTCAAGAATGGCTAAAGAACTTGGATTAGAAGTTGTTTTAGTTAATTCTTAAAATATTGAAAAACAACGAAATATAAAAGACGTCAATGGTAGCGCAGTCGAAAATCTTATTTATCTGATAACAAAATGGTTGTCATTTTTTGAGATTCTTCATTTCATTCAGAATGGTACTTTTCAGATAGTCTCTTTTTTTAGCAAATTATATTTTACGCCTTTCTCGCTCTCGTTTTAACAATTCAAGTTCTCTGTTTGTTTGTCCAGCCACAGAGGTATTTTCTTCTGCACGCCTAATTAAGTATGGCATAACATCTCTAACCGGCCCAAAAGGCAGGTATTTTGCAACATTGTAACCTTCTTTTGCTAAATTATAACTGATATGATCACTCATTCCGTATAACTGTCCAAACCATATTCTTTTATCGTCTTTAGCTAATTGATGTTTCTCAATTAAATTCATTAATAGATAAGAACTTTCTTCATTATGTGATCCTGAAAAAACAGCCATATCATCAATATTTTCAATCATATAGGTTAAAACATCATTATACATTTTATCGGTAGCAGCTTTATCAATACAAATAGGATCTTTGTATCCAAATTTAGTTGCACGTTCACGCTCTTTTTCCATATATGCACCACGCACTAACTTCATTCCTACATAAAAACCCTGCTCTTTTGCTCTTTTATGTAATTTTTTAAGGTAATCCAATCTATCCCAACGATATAATTGTAACGTGCCAAACACAATCGCTTTTTTTGTATTGTATTTTTTCATCATTTCTTCAATTAAATCATCAGCAGCTGTTTGCATCCAAGTTTCTTCAGCATCAATTAATAATGGAATATCAGCCTCATAAGCCACTTTACTAACGGTATTATATCGTTCTTTAACACGCTTCCACTCTACCATTTCATGAGCATCTAAATAAATTCCCGCTGTAATTTTCTGATAAAGTTTAAATTTCCCAAAACCTGTTGGCTTGAAAACTGCAAATGGTAAACTCTCTTTTTCTTTACCAAATTTAATTGTGTTAAGCGTTTTTTCCATTGCCAAATCAAATTGTTCTTCTACCTCTTTTCCTTCTGCCGAATAATCTAATACAGCATGTACATTTTTAGAGAACATTTTATCTATTGTAGGCATACAGTCTTCTTCTGTTACACCTCCACAAAAATGATCAAACACCGTTGCTCTAATAATTCCTTCAACAGGTAAATGTGTTTTAATGGCAAATTTAGTTACGGCAGTACCTATTTTCACAAGAGGTTCTCTCTTTATCATTTCAAATAAATAAAAAGCTCTATCTAGTTCTGAATTAGATTTTAAAGCAAATGCTACTTCAGTATTATCAAATAATTTTTCCATGATAAATTAATTTTTACAAAGATACTTACAAAGAGTTTTATTTATTCTTTATTTTCTTCTTATTTTGCACCAAATTTTAACCAAAATGACACCTATTTTATCCAATAATTATTACGTAAATTTTCAAAATGATGCTTATCAAAAATTGAATGAATTTATTTCAACTTATAAGCCTTCTACATTATTTATTTTAGTTGATGAAAATACAAATTCACTTTGTTTACCTATTTTGTTGCAAGAGATTGCTACAACTATAACTATTGAAATAATTGAAATTGAATCTGGTGAAGAAAATAAAAATTTAGAGACTTGTTCTGGAGTTTGGAACGCCTTAACAGAATTAGGTGCTGATAGAAAAAGTTTAATTCTTAATTTAGGCGGAGGCGTAATAACAGATTTAGGTGGTTTTGTAGCTTCTACATTTAAACGTGGCATTGCTTTTATAAATATTCCTACAACATTATTGAGTATGGTTGATGCCTCTGTTGGTGGAAAAACAGGTGTTGACCTAGGTGTTTTAAAAAACCAAATTGGATTGTTTTCTGATCCAAAAATGGTACTTATAGATTCTCGCTATTTAGAAACACTACCCAAACGTGAATTGCGCTCAGGACTAGCAGAAATTATTAAGTATGGACTTACATACGACACTAAAGTATGGAATAAAATAAAAGAATTTAAAGAGTTTAGTATCAATGAGTTAACCCCTTTAATTTATCGCTCTATTGAAATTAAAAATGAAATAACTACTAAAGATCCTAAAGAAGCTGGGCTACGTAAAGTTTTAAATTTCGGGCATACTTTGGGGCATGCAATTGAATCGTACTTTTTAGAAGCTAAAGACAAAGAAAACTTAACACACGGTGAGGCAATTGCCATAGGAATGATTACTGAAACTTATATTTCTAATGTTTTATTAAATTTTCCTTCTGAAGAGTTGCATAATATTAAAAAAATAATCCTTTCAATTTATAATAAGGTTGCTATAAATTCTTCCGACTATGACGCAATTATAGAATTATTAATTCACGATAAAAAAAATGTTAACGGACAAGTAAATTTTGTGTTACTAACTAAATTTGAAAAATTTAAGTTAGACTGTAAGGTTGAAAAAGAGTTAATAGTTAAAGCCTTAGATTATTACAAATCTTAATTAGCAGCAATCTGAAATTACTTCTCTATAAATCTCTTTATAGGCTGGTAAAACATTTTCTAAACTAAACTTTTTTGCCTGATCCAATGCATTTTGCTTAAACTGTTGAAGCCTGTCAAAATCTTTTAAAATATAAATTCCATTTTTAGCCATATCATCTGTATCACCAACATTACTCAAAAACCCCGTTATTCCATGAATATTTACTTCTGGTAACCCTCCTGAATTTGTTGAAATAACAGGTGTTCTAGCTGCCATGGCTTCCAAAGCGGCTAAACCAAAACTTTCTGTTTCCGAGGGTAATAAAAATAAATCGGAATAACAAAGTAATTTATTTACTTCATTGCTATTTCCCATAAATAGAACCTTCTCTAATATTCCTAGTTCTTTAGCTTGACATTCAATACTTTCTCTATCAGGCCCCTCACCTACTATTAATAATTTTGAAGGAATTTCTTTCTGAATTTTATAAAAAACAGCAATCACATCAGAAGCTCTTTTCACGGGGCGCAAATTACTAATATGCGTTATAATTCGTTCATTCTCATTTGCAATGGTATGCCTTAAACATTCTTCATCTCCAATTTCTGGATATTTCTCAAAATCTATAAAATTATATACTACTTTTATTTCTTTTGTAATATTGAACAAACGCAACGTATCTTTACGCAAACTATTTGACACTGTGGTAACTACATCTGAATTATTAATACTAAATTCTACAGCTGACTTGTAGTTTGGATGACTTCCAACAAGGGTAATATCAGTACCGTGTAACGTTGTTACCACTTTAACATCAATCCCTTTTTGCTTTAACATTTGCTTTGCCATATAAGCAGCGTACGCATGTGGAATGGCATAGTGTACATGTAAGATTTCTAAATCATACTCATTTACAACCTCTACTATTTTACTTGACAAGGCTAATTCATAAGGCTGAAAATGAAATAAAGAATATTCTTCAACAAAAACTTCATGAAAATGAATATCTTTTGAAATAAAATCAAGTCGTACTGGCTGTTTATAGGTTATAAAATGTACATGGTGGCCTCTTTCTGCCAAAGCCATACCTAATTCTGTTGCTACAACTCCACTACCTCCAAATGTTGGATAACAAACAATACCTATTTTCATTTAATATTTTTTTGAACAAACACAAATATAAAAGTAATCTTACACTTTATAGAATCAAAATTCATAATTAATTCATAAAAAAATCCTGCCAAGAGCAGGATTTATATTTTTAATAGTCTCCCAGTGTTTCTGGGTTTTGGTTTAAAGCATCTTCTAGCTGGGCATCACTTGGTGGTTTTCCGTGCCATGCGTGTGTGTGCATCATAAAGTCAATACCATTCCCCATTTCAGTGTACAAAAGCACACAAACTGGTTTTCCTTTACCGGTGAGTGATTTCGCTTCTTTTAATCCATTTTTAATGCTTTCAACGTCATTTCCTTTTTTAACTTCTAACACTATCCAACCAAAAGCTTCAAATTTAGCTTTCAAATCACCTAAAGGCATGACATCATCTGTAGAACCATCTATTTGCTGATGGTTATAATCTATTGTAGCAATATAATTATCAACTTTTTTACCAGCTGCATACATAACAGCTTCCCAAATTTGACCTTCGTCTAATTCTCCATCTCCATGAAGTGAATATACTAATTTGGAATCTCCATTTAATTTTTTTGCTTGGGCTGCTCCAATTGCAACACTCATCCCCTGACCTAACGAACCTGAGGCTATTCTAATACCTGGTAAACCTTCATGTGTTGTTGGATGTCCTTGTAAACGTGTTCCTATTTTTCTAAAAGTTGCTAATTCTTTCACAGGAAAAAAACCGCTTCTTGCCAAAACACTGTAATAAACTGGTGAAATATGACCGTTTGATAAAAAGAATAAATCCTCATTTTTACCATCCATATTAAAATCAGTTGAATAATCCATCACATCTTGATAAAGGACAGTAAGGAATTCTGCACATCCCAGTGAACCACCTGGATGGCCTGATTGTACTGCGTGTACCATTCTCACAATATCTCTTCTTACTTGTTGTACAAAATCTTGTAATTGTTGTGTATTTGACATTTCTTCTTTTATTTTATGGAAGCAAAAATAGTGTTTTTGAAGTTTGAAACAATAAAATTTACAAATAAAATTTTTAACGTAATCATCAGTAAAATTATGTTTTTTGTTTTTTCTTTTTGGCTGCAGGAAACAATACATTGTTTAAAATTAACCTATATCCTGGTGAATTTGGATGTAAATCAAGTTCCGTTTTAAGGTCTCCTACTCTATGTTGGTAGTCTTCTGGGTCATGACCTCCATAAAAGGTAAACATTCCTTTCCCTTTTACACCATGTATATAACGAGCTTCCTTATTTGTTTTGTTTTCGCCCATAACAAGTATATTTGATTTTACAGTTGCTCTATCAAAAGATGTTGTTTGTCCCATAAAACCCTTTATAAGTTGCGTATGGTTTTGGCATAACATTGTTGGAACTGGATCCCATTTCGCTGAATATTCTTGTAATGAAAAATAATCCGCAGTTCTCTTAATTTTTCTTTTACTAGTCATATCAACCGATGAAAATTCATACACTGCAGGATTTCTAACTAATTTAAAATTTTTAAAGGCAAAAGTTTTATTAAAATTTATTTTTTGTTGGTAATTTACTTCTGAAGGATCTCCATCAAACATACTCTCACAAATATCAACTCCTTCAGCAGCCAACGCAATATCAAAACTATCTGTTGCTGAACACATTGCAAACATAAAACCACCACCTACAACAAAATCTCTTATGTTAAGAGCAACGGCTAATTTTTCTTGTGATACTTTAGAATAACCCAGTTTAAGTGCTAATTCTTCTGCTTCTTTTTTTTGTTCAATATACCAAGGAGCTCTTCTGTATGCGCCATAAAAACGGCCATATTGACCTGTAAAATCTTCATGATGCAAATGTAACCACTCATATAACAATAACTTTTCATCTAAAACATCTTCATCATAAATTACATCAAAAGGAATTTCAGCATAGGTTAAAACTAAAGTAACGGCATCATCCCAAGGTAATTTACTTTTAGGTGAATACACAGCAATTTTTGGTGCTTTTTCTAAAGTAATGGCATCCATATTTTGTGATGGACTGCTTATTTTTTCTAAAATTTGTAGTGCTTGTGTATCTGAAATTACTTGAAAACTTACTCCTCTGATTTTACATTCGTTTCTTGTGGCTTCATTATCTTCTAGCAAAAAAGAGCCACCTTCATAATTTAATAACCACTTCACCTTGTTTCCTTGTTGTAAAGACCAATAGGTAATTCCATAAGCTTTTAAATGATTGGTTTGTGTAACAGCATCCATTGGTATTAAAATAAATGATGCGTATACTGAATGGGTTAAGAAAATTAAACATACAGTAATTATTTTTATAAATAGTTGCATTTCAAATTTTTAGAATGGAACTACATCATTATCCAAATTATCATGCGACCCAAAAGCTTCTTCAGCACTTGGCAAAATGGCATCTGAAGTTGAAACATTCATTTTGGATTGAAATTCACTACCAAAATCATCATCTAAATTACTAAATTGAGCTAAATGACCCGTAAATTTCAATTTTACATTTTCCAAGCCTCCATTCCTATGTTTTGCTACTATAAATTCTGCTTGTCCTTCACATGGCGTTCTTTCTTCATCATCCCATTCTGTAAGCCCATAGTATTCAGGACGGTATATAAATGAGACAATATCTGCATCCTGTTCTATTGCTCCTGACTCACGTAAATCTGAAAGTAAAGGTCGTTTATTTCCTCCACGGGTTTCAACAGCACGTGACAACTGAGAAAGTGCTATAACTGGTATGGCTAATTCTTTTGCTAAGGCTTTTAAATTTCTTGAAATCATAGAAATTTCTTGTTCACGATTTCCACCTCCTTTTTGAGAAGTTCCAGCTGTCATTAATTGTAAATAATCAATAATAATAATTCTAATTCCGTGCTGTGAAGCTAAACGACGTGATTTCGCTCTTAAATCAAAAATAGATAAAGAAGGTGTATCATCAATAAAAATAGGTGCTTTTGTTAAATTTTTAACTTTCACATTTAATTGCTCCCATTCATGAGGTTCTAAATTTCCTTTTCTCAATTTTCCTGATGAAATCCCCGTTTCACTAGAGATCATACGTGTAATTAATTGTACAGAAGACATTTCTAATGAAAAAATAGCAACTGGTATATCAAAATCTATTGCCATATTTTTAGCCATAGACATTACAAAGGCCGTTTTACCCATACCTGGACGAGCAGCAATAATTATTAAATCTGAAGGTTGCCAACCAGAGGTTAACTCATCTAAACGAGTAAAACCTGTTGCTACACCACTCATTCCCTCTTTTTGAGAAATTTCCTGAATTTTATCAAGTGCCTGTTTTACCAATCCTTCTGCCGCTTCAGAACCCTTTTTTAAATTACCCTGCGTTACTTCAAATAATTTTGACTCCGCATCATCTAGCAAATCAAAAACATCAATTGTTTCATCATAAGCTTCTTCTATAATTTCAGAAGAAATTGTAATTAATTTTCGTTGAATAAATTTTTGAAGAAGAATACGTGCATGAAACTCTATATGTGCAGATGAAGCTACTTTTTGTGTTAATCCTACCAAATAAAAATCACCTCCAACGGCATCTATATTTTCCGTTTTGCGCAATTGATTTGCTACCGATAATAAATCTATGGGTTCAGTATTATTAAATAATGTATATATAGCATCATAAATTAACTGGTGTGCCTCTTTATAAAAAACCTCAGAATGTAAAATATCAATTACGTCATCAACCCCTTTTTTATCAATCATCATCGCTCCCAATACAGCTTCCTCTAAATCAATGGCTTGCGGAGGTATCTTACCTTTTTCAAGACTTATTACGGTACTTTTTTTGATTTTTCTGGATTGAATTGGTTGTAGATTTTTCACGCTTATATTACTTTGTTTTAAATTTAAATTAATAATTTATTAATAAAAACTATTAAATTTCAAGATTAAACAAATGTAATTTTTTAAACTTAATTGTATCTTGAAATTTCAATTTTATTTTTACACATATTTTGTTCACAAGTATAATTTTGTTAATAACTATTTAAACGCCTCATTCTCATTATTTATTTCCTATTTTTGAATTATGAAACAAAAAAAGGTATATAAAATACTTACAGTTTTACTTATTATGCAATGGGCTTTTATTCAAATTATAGCCCAATACCCTGCTATAATTGAAAAATATTATTCAAATGGCTTATACGTTTACATTTCTAAATTTTTAAGAATAATTTTTGGGTGGGTTCCTATTTCTATTGGTGATATTTTATATTTAGCTTTTGGTATTTTTATATTAAAAAGTATTTTTATTCTATTAAAAACAAAGAAAATTCATCTTAAAAATACATTTTTTAAATTTGGAGCATTTGTTTCAATTATATTTTTCTTTTTTCATTTTAATTGGGCTCTAAATTATTTTAGAGAACCTTTATTCAAAACATTAAAATTAGAGAAAACTAATTATACTTCAGCTGAATTAATTAATCTTACTAAAGTGCTTATTTCAAGAGCAAACAATGCTCAAGTGTTAATTACAAAAAATGACACTGTTATTGTACACAACCCTTTAAGTAAACAAAAGATAGAAGAAAAATCACCATTAGCCTATTTTAAATTACAAGAAAAATACCCGCAATTTAAATTTGAGAATCCATCTATAAAGCATTCTTTATTTAGTTTACCTTTAACATATATGGGCTTTGCAGGCTATATAAATCCATTTACAAATGAAGCTCAGATAAATTCTTTAATTCCAAAAAATAATTATCCTGCTACTGTGTGTCATGAGGTTGCTCATCAAATAGGTTTTGCCTCGGAAAGTGAAGCAAATTTTATAGGTTATTTGGCCGCAACTCATTCTAATGATTCTTTTTATAACTATTCAGGTTACTTAATGGCATTGCGTTATTGTTTATTTGAAATTTACAAAACGAATCCTAAACAGTACGAAATATTAAAAAAAGAAATTAACAGAGGGATATTGAAAGATATAAAACGGAATCGAGATTTTTGGATATCTTACCAAAACTGGTCTGAAAAATATTTTAAAGGCTTTTATGACTCTTTTTTAAAAGCTAACAAACAAAAAGATGGAATGAAAGAATACAATAA
>JAKIVA010000036.1 GCA_021647265.1 Lutibacter sp. | reverse complement strand
GTACCAAAATTTAAAACCTTTATACCTTTATTTTCTAAATGTTTTATAATTTCAAATTTATACTCAGTACCTGCGTGATCATTACCTATTGCAATTGTCATAAATAAATTTTTATATTTTGTAAGTACAAAAGTACAAATTCATACTTATTAACCATTAAAAAAGTAATTGTTAATAGTAATTTTTAAAAAGCTGATTCACAATTACTTTATAAAAAGTTACTATTGTGGATAAATATATACTTAAAAAAGATAACTATTTTTTGTTAGTATTCCTTTTTTACTTAATACCAAAATGTGTATTCAGTATCCAAATTTAGTTATTGATTTTTTAAAGGAAGTTGTTAACCAATTTCACAGCTGTTATAAACATTTAAATAGGTAAAACTTATTCAAAAAATTGGTTAGTATATAAATTTAATACATTGTTTATAACCTATATAGTTTAATTGATTTTTAGTGTTTTATAAAGTTATAAGTTGTTAATATGTATTAATAAGTAATATATACAAATAAAATAAGAGTTAGTTATTGTAGCTATTAACATACCATAATAACAATCATTATTTTTTAAAATTTTAATTAAAACTTTTTATTATATATGTAGTTGTTAATAACCTTTAAAATTTAAAGATAAACAATCTATTTTAACCCGTTGTGCATTCTAACTTTTAGTTAAGGTATAATAAAATTTATTGTTCTTGGTAAAATTGAAACTGTAAAATTACCTAAGCCTATTAATTCTCCATCTGCTTGTATATAAGATTTGTTAGTATCTATAACGTTAATTTTAAGTACTGAAGTTTTATATGTGTTTATTAATTTATGATTGGTTATTTTCCCGTTAAATAAACCTCTTATATTCTTTAAAACAGTAACTAATGTTAAATTTTTAATATATGAAATATCAAGAAGTCCATCAGTAGAATTTGGATTTTTAGTAAGTTGCATGCCACCTCCAGCATAATTACAAATTCCAATTAATACCATTAAACACTTACCTTTTAACACTGTTTTATTAAATGTAATTTCTAAAAAAGTTTTTTTGTAATTAATTAAACTTATTAAAGTTCCAACTAAGTATGCTAAAAATCCAAGTTTTTTATATTTATGTACGTTATTTACAACATAACCATCAAAACCAATACCAGCCATATTATTAAAATAAACTGTTTCATTAGTTGATTCTATACTAATTTTTCCAATATCTTGTTTGATTGTTTTTTTAGTTTTAATGATATCAATAGCTTTTTTATAGTTTGAAGGAATATTATATGTTTTTACCCAATCATTACCTGTTCCTATTGGAATTACACCAATTTTTATTTCTGAAATATTTGTAGGATTAAAACGTAATATACCATTTATTATATTATGCAAGGTACCATCACCACCAACACTAATAAAATTTATAAAACCTTTTTTTAAAGCAATTTCTACTAATTTTATTGAATGTCTTTCATACGCTGTAAAAGCAACTTCAATTTTAAAATTTTGATTTACTAACTCTTTTTTTATAACGGACCATTTTTTTTTTGAAGCACCATTTCCCGATGTAGGATTTACAATTACAAACCATTTATTTCTCATATAAATCTATAAATTAAACAGGCACAAAGTACAAATTGTGTTTTATATAACTATTTATTACCAACTTCGAATGTAAATATTTGTATTTTTGTACAATATTAAATAATAATGAATGTCAAAAAGAAAAAAAACATATAAAAAGAAAGGGAATATTATTAAAGATTTAACCCAAAAAATATTAAAAATACTAAATCAATCACCTACAAAAGGATATAATTACAAACAAATTTCTTCAAAATTAGCATTGACAGATGCCAATGCAAGAAATCAAATTATACAAAAATTAGAAGCATTAAAAGCACAACAAAAAATTGAAGAAGTAGAACGTGGAAAATTTAAAATTATTTCAAATAATAAATATTTTATAGGAATAATTGATGCTACAGCGAATGGAAACGCTTATTTTATTTGTGATGATTTAGAGCACGATATTTATATTCCTGCAAGAAATTTAAATAAAGCATTAAATAAAGACACCGTTAAAATATATTTATACAATCGTAGAAATAGTAAAAAACAAGAAGGTGATGTTATTGAAATTATTAAACGTTTTAAAACTGAATTTGTAGGTGTTTTACAATTAAATAGAAATTTTGGATTTGTTGTACCCGATGATTCAAAAATGTATGCTGATATTTTTGTACCTCAAAAAAAATTAAAAGGAGCAGAAGACGGTGTAAAAGTATTGGTAGAAATTACAGATTGGCCTGAAAAATCTAAAAATCCGTTTGGTAAAATAAAGGAAATTTTAGGGATGCCTGGTGATCATAATACGGAAATTCATTCTATTTTGTTGGAATATGGATTGCCCTATAAATTTCCCGAAAATGTTGAAGAAGAAGCTGCTAAAATTCCATTAGAAATCACCAAAAATGAAATTGCAAAGCGTAGAGATATGCGCAAAGATTTAACATTTACTATAGATCCTAAAGATGCAAAAGATTTTGATGATGCATTGTCTTTTAAAGTATTAGAAAATGGAAATTATGAAATAGGAATTCATATTGCAGATGTATCACATTATGTACAGGAAAATACTATTTTAGAAGAAGAAGCTTATAATAGAGCTACATCTGTTTATTTAGTTGACAGGGTAGTACCAATGCTTCCTGAAGTACTATCAAACGGTGTATGCTCTCTTAGACCTAATGAAGAAAAACTTACATTTTCAGCTGTTTTTGAAATAAATGAAAAAGCACAAATTATAAATCAGTGGTTTGGTAAAACTGTAACATATTCAGATAAAAGATTTGCTTATGAAGAAGCACAAGAAATTATTGAAAATAATACAACTGTCATTCCTACGAAGGAAGGAATCTTATCTTTAAATGGTACTATTTCTAAAGAAATATCAATTACTGGTGAAGCATATAAAGTTGAAAATGAAATTGTTACCGCTATTTTAAAATTAAATGAACTAGCAAAAAAACTTCGAAAAAAAAGATTACAACAAGGAGCTATTACTTTTGATAGAGTAGAGGTTAAATTTATTTTAGATGAGCAAGCTGAACCATTAGGTGTTTACTTTAAAGAATCTAAAGATGCTAATAAACTAATAGAAGAATTTATGTTATTAGCAAATAAAAAAGTTGCTGAATATGTTGGAGTTAAAAAAGGTGTACCAACAAATAACACCTTTATTTATCGTGTTCATGATGAACCAAATTTAGATAAATTAGAAGCACTTCAAACCATTATTAGTAAATTTGGATATAAAAATAAAATTGATACAAAAGATAAAAAATCAACGTCAACTTCTTTAAATGAATTATTAAAAGATGTTCACGGCACAGGAGAAGCAAATTTAATAGAAACATTAGCTATTAGGTCTATGAGTAAAGCTGAATATACCACACATAATATAGGTCATTATGGTTTAGCTTTTGATTATTACAGTCATTTTACTTCACCAATAAGAAGATATCCAGATGTTATGACTCATAGATTATTGCAATATTATTTAGAAGGAGGAAAATCTCCAAAAGCTACTATTTATGAAGAAAAATGTAAGCATTCATCAGAAATGGAATATTTAGCTTCAAAAGCAGAGCGTGATTCTATTAAATATATGCAGGTTAAGTATATGGAGAAACACAAAGATCAAGAATTTGAAGGTGTTATTTCTGGAGTTACTGAATGGGGAATTTACGTTGAAATTATTGAAAATAAATGTGAAGGAATGTGCAGAATAAGAGAAATTAAAGATGATTATTATATCTACGATGAAAAACAATATGCCCTAGTGGGTCAATCAACTAAAAATATGTATCAGCTAGGAGACCATGTATTAATAAAAGTAAAACATACAGATTTAGAGCGTAAACATTTAGATTTTACATTATTAGAAAAGATTAATAAATAATTAACTACTATAGGCACAATTATTGTATATTTTAGTAGTTATAGTAAAAAATATAAAAAATGAAAAAACTAGTATTATTACTTACATTATCATGTTCGCTAATTTTTGCACAGGAACCTATTACTAAAAACTTAGGAGATTTTAATACCTTAAAAGTATTTAACGGATTAACTGTAGAGCTACACAAATCAACCACAGCTAAAATTGTAATTTCAGGGTCAAAATCACATGACGTTGTGGTAAAAAATTCAGATGGTATATTAAAAATACGTCTAAGATTTCCTGAAGGCTTTACCTCTAAAGATTTGAAAATTGTACTTTACTATGCTACAAATATTGATGTATTAGATGCAAATGAAGGAGGTAAAATAGTTTCAGACGAGGTTATAAAACAGCAACATCTTGAAGTTAAAGTACAAGAAGGAGCTATAATTAAAGCACCTATTGATGTTAAATATTTAGTTGTAAAATCAGTTTCAGGAGGTATTATTAAATTAAAAGGAACTACCCAAAACCAAATTGTTGAAGTTACCACGGGTGGTATTTACAAAGCTTATGAGTTACAAAGTAAGCAAACAACTATTACTGCTGCATCTGGCGCAAGAGCTGAAGTAAAAATAAGTGAAATTTTAGACGCCAAAGTTCGTTTTGGAGGAACTATTTTTTACAAAGGAACACCTGAGGTTTTAAAAACTAAAAAAATTATTGGTGGAACTATAAAAGATAAAAACTAATTTTAGTTTTATATTTATTACTATCTTTGTATTTTAAAACTTAATAAAAATGAATACACTTACTATATTTTTAGGCATGGTTGGTCCTTGGCAATGGATTATTATTGGTTTAGCAATTTTATTGTTGTTTGGAGGTAAAAAATTACCAGAATTAATGAAAGGTCTTGGTGGTGGAATTAAAGAGTTTAAAAAAGCCGCGCAAGAAGATGATGAAGATGAAAAAAAAGATGAAAAAATAGATAAAAAATAACAATATAACTTAAACAAAAACCTGTACAATTTGTGCAGGTTTTTTTGTTTTAAAATAGTATGTTTTTAAAATTTAACGGCTGTTCCAGAAGCAGTTACCATTAACATACCTCCTTTTGCACCAACAGTTTCATAGTCCAAATCAATGCCAATAACTGCACTGGCTCCAAGTCTTTGAGCTTGTTCTTCCATTTCTTTTAAAGCAATATCTTTTGCTTCTCTTAAAACACTTTCATAAGAACCAGATCTTCCTCCAACAATATCTCTAATACCAGCAAAAAAGTCTTTAAAAATATTAGCACCAATAATAGTTTCACCGGTAACAATTCCTAAATACTCTTTAATTGTATGTGTTTCTAACGTATTTGTAGTTGTTAAAAGCATTATTGTTCAGAATTTTCATTAAGAGAATCAGCTTCCTTTATTTTATTAGCGGCAATTAAACTAGTAACCATATCATTTAACATACTACTAGCTGCATTTGGATTATTTGGTAATAAAATTAAGTTAGATTTTGTATCTGAGCCAATACTTTGAAGTGTATCGTAATGTTGTGTAATAACAATTAAAGCAGATGCTTCTTGGCTGTTAATACCAGCTCTATTTAGCACCACCATACTCTCTTCTAAACCACGTGCAATTTCTCTACGTTGATCTGCAATACCTTTACCTTGTAAACGTTTACTTTCAGCTTCTGCTTTTGCACGTTCAACAATTAATATACGTTGTGCATCACCTTCATGTTGTGCGGCAACTTTTTCACGTTCAGCTGCATTGATTCTATTCATTGCAATTTTTACATTTTCATCAGGGTCAATATCTGTTACTAAGGCTTTAATAATATCGTATCCATAATTAAGCATAGCTTCTTTCAAATCTCTTTGAATGGCTAATGCTATTTCTTCTTTTTTAACAAATACATCATCTAATATCATTTTAGGCACTTCTGCACGTACAACATCAAAAATAAAAGCAGTAATTTGTTCATGTGGATTTTGAAGTTTATAAAAAGCATCATAAACATGATTTTTTTGAACTAAAAACTGTACTGAAATTTTAAGATGTACAAACACATCATCTTTGGTTTTGTTTCAACAATTACATCTAACTGTTGCACGCGTAAACTTACACGTCCTGCAACTTTATCAATAATGGGTATTTTAAGTTGTAAACCAGGGTTTCTAGTACTTTGAAATTTACCAAAGCGCTCAATAACAGAAATGGTTTGTTGTTTTACAGTAAATAGCCCAGAACCAACTAATACCACTCCAATAAAAATAATAATATACGTTCCAATCATTTTAATTTTTTTAAAAGGTTAATTAATATTTTAAAGATACAATGATTTAATAATTAATCTAGTGTGATCTTTAATTATATGTAGTATTAATTTTATAAAAGTTACAATTACGTTCTAAAGTTTTTTTTAAAACAGGTACTATTATTAATAACTCAACAGTTATTTTAACTAATTATAAATAAGATTTTTAGGTTTATTAAAATAGTAATTCATAAAATTATTATATAAATTTAGCAAAGTGTAAAACAGTTGAAATAAAGAAAGTAAAAAATGAAACAATCTATTAGTTTTAAATTAAATGGAAAACCTGTAACATTAAGTGTTAATGGAGGTGTGTCTCTTTTAACAGTAATAAGAACTTATTTAGATAAAACAGGTACTAAATATGGATGTGGAATAGGTGAATGTGGTGCATGTACAGTTTTATTAGATAACCAACCAGCAAGGGCTTGTATGATTTCTATGGAAGATGTTGGAGGAAGTGAAATTATTACAATTGAAGGTTTATCATCCAATGAAGTTCTTCATCCAATACAAAAAGCATTTGTAGAGCTTGATGCACTACAATGTGGTTTTTGTACACCAGGTATGATTATGAACGCTTATGGTTTATTAAAACGTAATCCAACTCCAACACGTGAAGATATTATAAGTGGTATGGAAGAAAATTTATGTAGGTGCGGTTCCTATAATCGTATTATTGATGCTATTCAAGTGGCCGCTAAAGAAATGACTAAAAAAATATAAGTATGAGACCTGACAAAATAAACGAGTTATATTTCAGCGATGTAAACGAACCAATTATTTACGATCGTCGTAAGTTTTTAAAGAAATTAGGAAAAGGTATTATTGTTATTTTTTCTTTAAGCGAACTATCTTTATTACAAGGATGGAGTCAAAATACTACAGCAGATAATGAACCTAACTTTAACGCTTATTTAAGAGTAAAAGAAGATGGTAGAGTAGACTGTTATACTGGAAAAATTGAAATGGGCCAAGGTGTAATTACCTCTTTAGCGCAAGCAATAGCTGAAGAATTGGAAGTTCCTTTAAATACTGTTGATATGATTATGGGAGATACAGATTTATGTCCGTACGATGCAGGTACTTGGGGATCTTTAACAACTAGATTTGCAGATCCTGTATTAAGAGCGGCAGCTGCAGAAGCACGTGAAATTTTAATAGAACTTGCTGCTGAAAAACTTAAAGTTTCACCTGAAATTTTAGAAGCTATAGATGGAAAAATATATATAAAAAATGATACTTCTAAAAGTGTGTCATTTGCGGAATTAACAAAAGGGAAAAAGATTGTACGAAGCTTAAAAAAGAAACCAAATATTAAAAAATCTAAAGATTTTAAAATTATTGGAAAACCTATAATTAGTACAGATGCTGTTGCAAAAGTAACAGGAAAGGCTAAATATTCAGGAGATATTAAGCTACCCAATATGGTGTATGCAACAGTGGTTAGACCTACTGTTTTTGGTTCAAAGAAACTAAAAGTAGATACTTCAGGCTTAAGCGCATTTAAGAATGTTGAATTAATTGAAGATGGAGATTTGGTTGCTGTAGTACATTCAGATCCTGAAATTTCTTATAAAGCTTCAAAAAAAGTGAAAGTTTCTTGGGAAGCACCAAAAACAAAAGTAGATAACAACACATTATTTCAATATTTAGAAGATACTGTAAAAGAAAAGAAGATTTTTATTGAAGAAGGAAGTATTGAGGAAGGTAGGCAGAATTCAAGTACAGTTCTTGAAGCAAATTATCACGATGGGTATGTAGCGCATGCTCCAATTGAAACGCATTCAGCAACTTGTTATTTTGAAAATGGTAAATTAACCATGTGGGCATCTACACAAACTCCTTTTGGTACTCGAGAACAACTAGCGAAAGAACTAGATATACCATTAGAAAACGTACATATCAAACAAATTTTTCTAGGAGGAGGTTTTGGCGGTAAAATATATAATAAACAAGCTATAGAGGCAGCTAAGATTGCTAAATTATGTGGTAAACCTGTTCAATTGGTATGGAGTAGGAAAGAAGAATTTATGTATGATAGATTTAGACCAGCGGCACTTATGAAAGTAGCTTCAGGAGTTGATAGTAATGGAAAACTAAATGTATGGGAATTTGATATTTATTGTGCAGGAACAAGAGGTACAAAACTATTTTACAACGTTCCAAATAACCGTACACGAATATTTAATGAAGATAATATTCATCCGTTTAGCACTGGAGCTTGGCGTGCGCCAGGAAATAATTCAACAACTTTTGCACGTGAATCACATATAGATGTTACAGCACATGCTGTTGGTATAGACCCATTAAAGTTTAGGTTAAATAACTTAAAAAACAAGAATATGGTTACCGTACTTGAACTTGCGGCAGCTACTTTTGACTGGAATAGAAAAAAAGAAGATGGACATGGGTATGGAATTGCTCTTGGAGAAGATGCGGGTACATTAGTTGCAATTATAGCTGAAGTTTATGTAGATAAAACTACAGGAGTTGTAGAAACTGTTAAAGTTGTTTGCGCTCAAGATATGGGACAAGTAGTTAATCCGCACGGAGCAAAAGTACAAACAGAAGGCGGTATTACTATGGGATTAGGATATGCTTTATATGAAGATATTAAGTTTAATGGTGGCAACATTAAAACTAAAAATTTTAATAGGTATGAAATTACTAAATTTTCAACCACTCCTAAAATTGAATGTGTTTTTATAAGTAAAATGGATTCCAAACCGGAAGGTGGTGGTGAGCCTGCAATTATTTGTGTTGGAGGTGCTATTGCAAATGCTGTTTTTGATGCTTGTGGTGCTAGAGTTAACCAAATGCCAATTACACCTAAACGAATTTTAGAAGCAATTGGTAACGGGTAATTTGTTAGCATAAAGTAAAATTTAAATAAAAAGTGTTAGCTAAAATTGCGAATGAAAAATGAAAAAATATTAAAAAGGCTTAATGAATTAACTTCATCATATTCGTTCATTTATATTTTAGTCTCAATTGTCATAACCGACTTTTGCGGTACTATTGATGAACTTTTTTTAAAAAATGTTAGAGAACACTTAAATGACAAAGAATTTTCTTTTTTGGTTGGATTATGGTTAAAAAACTTAAAAAAAGACAACTTAATTGAGGAAGAAAAATTAGAAGCAATTTATGATGAAGTCTATAAGTTAATGGATAGTTTACATCTCACTTTTATGAGTGATTTTAAATTTGACTCAAATGATAAAACAGATATTTTCGATAAATTTTCTAAAGGTTCTTTACTACAAGAAACAATTATTTATGCTGGTACAGGAGCTTATGATAATCAATATAAAAAATTATCAACTCAAAAATATAAGTACGATGAGAAATGGATACTTGAAAATAAAGGTTTTAGCATAAATTGTATTGAGAGTTTTTATGATAACCTTAAAAGTAAACTTCAAACTAAATTAAATGATAGAAAATTTCTTAAAAAATTAAAAAGCAATGAAGCGTTGCTAGATTTATTCTGTCTAACCAAATTAGAAATAACAAAGAAAAATACAGATTTTGAAAACCTTTTTAATTGCCTAATAACTGATGTTTCTGACAAGAATAATATAGAATTTAATGATTTAGGCGATTTTAATATTTTCTCTGCTCAACCAATAATTAAAATATCAAAAGATAGATACTTTATACCAAGTGCATTTGCCGTTTCGGAAGCTTTATACGAAAGCCCTTTTTACTGGATGCTAAATGATTCAAAGTACAAGAAAATCGCACTTAAAAACCGAGGGGATATTGCAGAAGAATTAACTGCAAATATGTTAGAAACCGTTTTTGAAAAATCTAATATTTATCAAAATGTATTAATTAATAAGACAAAAAATGAAACTGCAACAGATATTGATGTTTTAGCAATTCATAAGGAAAGGGCTATAATATTTCAAATAAAATCTAAAAAATTAACTTCATTATCAAAACAAGGAGATTTAGAATCAATTAAAGATGATTTTAAAAAAGCAGTCCAAGATACCTTTGAGCAAGGGCTAAAGTCAAAAAGTTGCTTATTGAATTATGAGAACTTCAAATTTAAAGACGATGAATTAGTTGGAAAAATTAGCAAAATTAAAGAGTACAATATAGTCACAATTGTACTTGATGATTATCCTGGAATTTCTCATCAAGTTCACATTTTATTAGGAAAGAAAAGCAATATCCTTCCTGTTTCTATTAATATTTTTGATTTAGAAATTTTACTTAAATATTTAAGAAAACCAGATGAGTTTATTGATTACATATCCAAAAGAGTTTCGTTTAGTAAGTATTATAAAGCTGATAATGAGATGTGTTATTTAGGTTTTAACCTAAAAAAAGGATTGAACAAATATGATGCAGATTATATTGTATTAGATGAGAGTTGGGCACAACTTATTGATAAAACTTACTATAAAGAGGTATATAGAGAGAAAATTCAAGATTTTAGTAAAAGGAAAATTGGTAGAAATGACTCTTGTTTTTGTAGGAGTGGTTTGAAATACAAAAAATGTCACGGAAAAAGGCAAAATAACTTTGGCTAACAATTTGTATTATTCAGTGTGTATTTTAGCTTAATAAAAAGTTAATTGTATGTTTAACAAGGTTTTTGTTATAAAACCTTAATTGCTTTTTCAATTCGTAAAATAGTTTCTTCCTTGCCAATCATTTCAGCAATATCAAATAAGTGAGGACCTTTCATTGCTCCTACTAAACTTAATCTAAAAGGTTGCATTACTTTTCCAAAACCTATTTCTTTTGAAGTAATCCATTCTTTTACAACGGCTTCAATATTTTGAGAATTAAAATCTTGTATAGTTTCTAGTATTGAAATAAGCTCTTTCATTAAACTTAGAGTTCCTTCTTTCCAATTTTTTCTGGTTGCTTTTTCATCATATCTAGTTGGAGTTTCAAAAAAGAAGTTGCTTAAATCCCAAAAATCAGTTACAAATGTTGCACGTTCTTTTATGAATGAAATTACTTTTGTAATATAATTTTCTTCAGAAGAAACACCTTTTTCTTTGAGTATCACAGTAAATAGTTTAGCCAACTCTTCATCAGGTTTTAACATCATATACTGTTGATTAAACCATTTTGTTTTATCGGGATTAAATTTAGCACCACTTTTACTTACACGTTCTAAACTAAAGGTGTTGCATAATTCTTCTAAAGTAAAAATTTCTTGCTCAGTACCTGGATTCCAACCTAATAAAGCTAACATATTTATAAAAGCATCGGCAAAATAACCATCTTCTTTATAGCCTCTAGAAACATCACCAGTTACTTCATTTGTATATTCTAAAGGAAATACAGGAAAACCTAATTTATCACCGTCACGTTTACTTAATTTTCCTTTTCCAACAGGTTTTAATATTAATGGTAAATGTGCAAATTCAGGCGTTTTCCAATTAAAAGCTTGGTACAATGCAATATGAAGTGGGAGAGAAGGTAACCATTCTTCACCACGAATTACGTGGCTAATTTCCATTAAGTGATCATCTACAATATTTGCTAAATGATAGGTTGGCATACCGTCACTTTTAAACAATATTTTATCGTCTAATAATGCTGTTTTAAAAGATACCTGCCCTCTAATAATATCTGTTGTTGAAATAGTATTATCTGCACTTTTTGTTGTGTCGTGCATTTTAAAACGAACCACATATTTATCACCATTTGCAATTCGTTGTTGTACCTCTTCTTTAGATAAAGAAATGGAATTTGTTAGCTTTGCTCTATTATGCCAGTTATAAATAAATGTTTTTCCTTTTTCTTCGTGGTCTTTTCTATGAAAATCTAATTCTTCAGTAGTATCAAAACAATAATATGCTTTTTCTTTTTCAATTAATTCATCGGCATATTGTTTGTATATATGTTTGCGTTCTGATTGACGATATGGTCCAAATTTTTCATTTTCTCCAGGCCCTTCATCAAAAGGAATATTACACCAATTTAAAGCGTCAATAATATATTGTTCAGCATTTGCAACATAACGAGTTTGGTCTGTATCTTCAATTCTTAAAATAAAAGTACCATTGTGTTTTTTAGCAAATAAGTAATTAAAAAGGGCAGTTCTAACACCGCCAATATGTAAAGGCCCTGTTGGACTAGGAGCAAATCGTACTCTAACGTTATCCATATTTTTTAAGTTTTAAAATGCAAAGATAAATTTTCAGCACTAATAAGCATATTTTATTACAAAAAAAGGTTGCTCGAAAGCAACCTCTAAAACCAGCCCAATAAATGATTTTAAATAAACCCTTTGATTTTCATCAAAGAATAAGTTTGTGGAGAATACTAAAGGACAATTATAGTTATTATTTATATAGTTGAATATTTTTTTTAAAAACTTCTTGAGAATTTGATTTCCCAATAATATTATTTAGTAAGAAAAAGTTTAAACCAATAATAATTAAAATTAATAATGCAATTCCAATTGTTTTTAACTTATTAGTTTTAAAATTTTTAAATACCACCATTAGACTTAAACTTTTTATTAAATCAAAATTAGTTTTAATATCAATAAATTTAAGAGGGTAAAACACTAAATTTAAAAGGGGATATACCCCCTTTTTGTTATTATAAGTTAAATTAGTAAGGGTTAATGTTACCAAAAATGAATATTAAAATATCAATAAAACTTATTAAAATTGTACTTTTAACAAATTAAATTTTTAGAATCTATATAATTATGAAAACAAACTTACCAAAAGGACTTATTACTCCATTAGAAGCAAAAAAATTAAATCAGCAATTTGTAAAAACAAGATCTAAAGAATTGAATAAAATTATTGAAAAACTCGATAATAAACCAAATAAAAAAGATTCATTATCATCTTGGTTTTCTTTAGAGGAATTAGAAAATTATATTGCGTACGTTAAAGAAGTAGGAGCCAAAAAAGGTATTGATATTAATGGATTAAGAGTTTATTTTGGTGCTTATGGAAAAAATATAAAAAATCCAGTTAAAAATAATTTATCTACTGTGTTTTTAGTACCAACAACAGCTAAAAAAGAATCAATCCAAAAAAAGACAATTGCAGCAGTCGAGACTAGTTCTGATGTTGATGATATTGAGGGTTTAAATTTAGGTGGAACAGGAAACCCTCCTAGTGCTACATACCCACAATTATGATATTCCTTTTATGTTAAGTTCATACATATTTAGTATTTTAGCTTTTATTACTTTTTTTGTTGGTGCATTAACCTACAACAAATACAAAAATTCTTTTTTAAAATATTTTTTATTTTACTTACTCTATGAGTTTTTAACCGAGTTGACAGGTTACTATACTGGATTTATACTTATAAAAAACACTTTTTTTATTTACAATGTATATTTATTAGTTACCGTTATTTTTTTTCTAATACTATTTAGGCATTATGTAACTAAGTATAAGAATTACTTAAATTTTATGCTGGTAGTATATTTTATATTTTATATTTATAATGTTTTGTTTATACAAAAAACATTACAAGTTAGTCAAACGTATTCTGTAATTTTGGGAAGTATATTTATAGTTATAGGCTCAATAATTTTATTTATTGAACTTTTAAATAGTGATGAAATATTGAGAATTAATAAATTATTATTATTTTGGATAAGTATAGGGGTATTACTTTTTTATTCAGGAATTTTACCAATATATGTGATGGCTAATTTTTTAAATTACAGAGGGTTGTTTGATTACATATTACTACCATTAAATATAATTATGTACGGTTGCTTTATAACGGGTTTTATAGTTAGTAAAAAAGAATATAACTTATAAAACATGGAAATAAAAGAAGTACAGCTATTAATTTTAATTACAACCATTATTGTATTAATTTTGGTAATAACACTTATTTTCTTTTTCTCTTTTTTTCAAAAGAAAAAAATGGTGTATTTAATTAAACAGCGTGAAACACAGCAAAAATTTGATAAAGAAATAAATAAATCTAAATTAGAAATTCAAGAACAAGCTTTACAAAATATTAGTTGGGAAATACACGACAATATAGGTCAGCTTTTATCAGTTGCTAAAATGCAATTAAATATTGTACAAGTTAATTTACCCGAAACTGAAAAAAATAAAATTATTGAGACAGGTGAAATTGTTAGTAAAAGTTTACAAGAGTTACGAGATTTAGCTAAATCGTTAAGCCCAGATACTATTAAAAACATAGGATTACTAGCTTCTACAAAACTTGAAATAGACAGATTTAACCGCCTAAATGTTATAAATGCAACGTTTAGTATGAACGATAAATCGTATAATTTAAGTAATGAAAAGGAAATAATTTTATTTAGAATTTTACAAGAATTTTGTAATAATACATTAAAATATTCGAAGGCTGAAAATTTAAAAATTGCATTTAATTATACAGATAATTATTTAGAAATTAATGCCGAAGATGATGGGGTGGGCTTTGATTTCAACAATAAAAAAAACCATACAGGTATTGGTTTGTTAAACATAAAAAGTAGGGCAACTTTAATAGGAGCAGACATAGATTTAACATCTAAAAAAAATAAAGGAACAAAATTATACATTCGTTGTTTAAAATAATTGAAGTATGAAAAAAATAGATATAATAATTGTAGATGACCATTTACTATTTTCACAAGCACTAAACGGTTTAATTTCAAATTTTGAAGAATTTAATGTTATCGCCATTTTAAATAACGGGAAAGAATTGGTTGATTATTTTTCTAAGAATAATATTGAACCAGAAGTGGTGCTTATGGATATTAAAATGCCTATTATGAATGGAATTGAAGCCACACAATGGTTAAAAAATAATAAACCAACCATTAAAGTTTTAGCACTTTCAATGGAGGCTGATGAAGTTACAATTTTAAATATGCTTCGAGCAGGAGCAAAAGGTTATTTGTTAAAAGACATTCACCCAAAAGTATTGCAGCATGCGTTGAAAGAAATACATTCAAACGGATTTTATTATACCGAGAATGTTACAAATACGTTACTTAACTCTATTGATAACAAAGGCAAATTAACTAAAATTAAATTAAAGGATAGAGAATTGGAATTTTTAAAATTAGCATGTACTGAAATGACCTACAAACAAATAGCCGACGTTATGTTTTTAAGTCCTAAAACTATTGAAAACTATAGAGAATCTTTATTTGAAAAATTAGATGCTAAAACTAGAATAGGATTAGTACTTTACGCTATCAAAGAAAAAATTGTTATTCTGTAAGTTAATTTTAGTTAATTTTAGCTTTTACTAGAATTAAAAATAACATATTGAGTAATTTTAAACACATAGAAGTAAAACTTCAAAAATTCATTCAAAAATTTTATGTAAATGAACTTATTAAAGGCCTTTTATTGTTTTTTGCTATCGGCTTTTTGTACTTCATTTTCACACTTCTTATTGAATATTTTTTATGGCTAAAACCATTATTCAGAACACTTTTATTTTGGCTATTTATCTTAGTTGAAGTAGCCTTATTAATTTTTTATGTTGCTTTTCCAATAGTTAAAATAATTGGAGCTAAACAGGGTATTAATAAAATTGAAGCTTCAAAAATTATTGGGAATCATTTTCCTGAAGTTCGCGATAAATTACTGAATGTGATTCAGTTAAAAAATAGTAAGCAAAATTCTGAACTTATAGAAGCTAGTATTGAACAAAAATCTAATGAATTAAAACCAATACCATTTATACGTGCTATAGATTTTACAACCAATAAAAAATATATTAAGTATGTACTATTACCTATATTAATTTGGCTGATTATTTACTTTACTGGAAATACATCTATTTTTAATGATAGTTTTTCAAGAGTGATCCATTATAAAACCCAGTTTGTGCCTCCAGCACCTTTTTCTTTTAATATTTTGAATAAATCATTAAATGTAATTGAAGGAGAACCTTTTACGTTACTTGTTGAAACAAAAGGAAACATAGCGCCTGAAGAAGCTAAAATTATTTTTAAAAATGAAAATTATTATTTAAAAAATAATGACATAGGTAATTTTGAATATAATTTTACGAGTATAAACAAGTCTATTCATTTTTATTTAGAAGCGAATGGTGTAACCTCTGAAAGATATAAAATAACCGTTATTCCAACCCCAGTAATTACAAATTTAAAAATGGTATTAAACTACCCTAATTACACTGGGAAAAACAATAAAGTTGTACAAAATACTGGTAATACAATTGTTCCTGAGGGTACCAACATAACTTGGCAGGTAGAAACACACCAAACAGATAATGTTATTTTCAATATTGATGATGAAAATTTTATTAATTTTAAACACAACACAAAAGATTATTTTAGTTATTCAAAAAAAATATTAGAATCTATTAATTATAAAATTTCATCTTCCAACAAGCAACTTGTTAATTATGAATCATTAAACTTTTCAATACAGGTTACCCCTGACGAGTACCCTACAATAAATGTTGAATCAGATATTGACTCTATTAGTTTCGGGCCAGTTCAATTTGTAGGTCAATTAGGTGATGATTATGGATTAACAAAACTTCAATTAATATACTTTGATAAATCCAATCAAAGACAATTAAAAAAACATCAAATTAATATACCAACATCTACATTTACAGATTTTTATTATCTATTTCCTGAAGGAATATCGATTGAAAAAGGTATTGAATATGAATTTTATTTTGTGGTTTTTGATAACGATGCTGTTAATGGTAGTAAAAAAACAAAGAGCAAAAAATTTAGATACTACAATAAAACCGATAAAGAACTTAAAGAAGAACTGTTAAACAAACAGAAAGAAGAAATTAGTACTATTTCTAAATCATTAGAAAAATCTAAAGAAGCAACCAATGACCTTGAAAAATTTAATAAGCAACTTCAAAAAAAGGCAACCATAGATTGGAATGATAGAAACAAATTAGTACAATTTTTAAAACGCCAAAATCAGTATCAGGAAATGTTTCAAAAACAAACAAAACAATTAAATCAGAATTTAAAAGAACTTCCTGTAACTAAAGATTTAATAGAGAAAAAAGAAGCATTAAAAAAACGTATTGAAGAAACAAAAAAATTGGTTGAACAAAACAAAATATTAAATGAACTTAATGAGTTGTCAAAAAAATTAGAAAAAGAAGATTTGATTAAAAAATTAAAAGAGTTTACCAAAAAAAACAAACAAAATCAAAAAAGTTTAAAACGTATTTTAGAACTCACAAAACGTTTTTATGTTGAGCAAAAAGCAAATCAAATTGCTGATAAGTTGAATCAATTAGCAAATAAGCAAGATACTTTATCAAAACAAAATGATAAAGACAAAATGATACAAAGACAACAGAAAATTAAAGATGAATTTGACGCTATAAAAAAAGAAATTGATGAATTAAATAGGCAAAATATAGAATTAGAACGCCCAATGAATTTGCCAAAGAATACTCAAATCATAAACGATATTGATAAGGAGTTAGACAAGGCAAAAAGCGAATTGACAAAACAACAAAATAACAATGCCAAAAAAAATCAGAGAGATGCTGCAAAAAAAATGCAGACATTAAGTCAATATTTTGAGCAATCTATGAGTGCAATGGAAGGAGAGCAATTAGATGAAAATATTGACGATTTAAGAAAAATTGTAGAAAATTTAATTGAATTCTCATTTCAGCAAGAAAAACTATTAAATAGGTTTTCTGAAATTGATAATAACCATCCAGAATACCCCAATTATTTAAAAAGGCAATATGTATTAAAAGAATATTTTGAACATATTGACGATAGCTTATATGTGTTGTCCTTACGTTTGGTTAAATTGGGTGGCGCTATTCAAAAAGATGTATCTAACGTACATTATTATATTGATAAATCTTTAATAAATTTTTCTGAAAACAATACAGAACAAGGTGTTTCTGATGAACATTTCACCCTAACTTCAGTAAATAATTTAGCAAATCAGTTAAGTAATTTGTTAGAAAGTTTAATGAATGCTACACCCAGTATGGGGAAAGGGAAAGGAGGCTCTCAAGAATTTAGCTTGCCCGATATTATTAAAAAGCAAGGTGAGTTATCTGATAAGATCAAAGAAGGTTTGAAGAAAGGGGAAAAAGAAGGTGAAAAAAGTGGAAAATCATTTGGCAACAAAGGTGAACAATCTGATGAACAGCGCAAAGGTGAACTCTATGAAATTTATAAAGAGCAAGAATTTTTAAGACAAGCACTTAAAAAAATGTTACATGAAAATGATAAAAATGGTAATGGGTTCAGAAATGCTGTAAAAAAAATGGAGGAATTAGAAAAAGAATTACTAGATCGTGGGTTTTCTCAAAAGTTAGTAGAAAATATACAACAGCTAAATTATGAATTGTTAAAACTTGATAAAGCTACTTCAGAACAGGGTAAAGATATTAAAAGAAAATCTAAAGAAAATCTTCAACTTTTTAATAAAAGAATAATAAATAAACTAAAACTACAAAATCACTACTTTAATTATAACGAAATATTAAATAGACAATCCTTACCTTTGCAAACTATTTATAAAAAGAAGGTGCTTGAGTATTTTAAAAATTCAGCCAAAACAAATGATTCAATTCAATTACGAAACAAATTTTAAATTACAAAACGAAGAAGTTCTAAAAAACTGGATTTCTACTTGTATTGATTCTTATGGTTTTAAAGAAGGAGAATTGAATTATATTTTTTGTGATGATGAATATTTACTAAAATTAAATATTGAATTTTTAAACCATGATACATTTACTGATATTCTCAGCTTTGATTATACCATAGGAAAATTAATAGGCGGAGATATTTTTATTTCCATAGAAAGAGTTAAAGAAAATGCAGTAAAATTTAGTCAAAATACTGATAATGAGCTTAATAGAGTTTTAATACACGGTGTTTTGCATTTTATGGGTTATCATGACAAAACAGCTGAAGAAAACACAATAATGAGAACTGAGGAAGATAAATGTTTAATGCTATTAAAATCTTAATAAACGTTCCACGTGGAACAAAACGAATAAATTATGTTTACTACTGTATATGATGTTATTGTAATTGGTGGGGGTCATGCGGGTAGCGAAGCTGCTGCGGCAAGTGCTAATATGGGATGTAAAACATTACTAATTACAATGAGTTTGCAAAATATAGCGCAAATGAGTTGTAATCCTGCAATGGGTGGTATTGCTAAAGGTCAAATCATTCGCGAAATCGATGCATTGGGTGGTTATAGCGCTGTTGTTACTGATAATACTGCTATTCAATTTAAAATGTTGAACAAATCTAAGGGACCTGCTATGTGGAGTCCTAGAGCGCAAAGTGATCGTATGCGTTTTTCTGAATATTGGAGGCTAATGCTTGAAAAAACAATTAATATTGATTTTTACCAGGATAATGTTACAGACTTACTTTTTGATGGGAATATAATTGTTGGTGTTAAAACAGCTTTAGGTATTAAAATAAAATCGAGAACTGTTATTATTACTGCTGGGACATTTTTAAACGGACTCATCCATATTGGTGAAAAAACTTTTGGTGGAGGTAGGGCAGGTGAAAGTGCTTCTATCGGTATAACCGAGGCATTAGAAAACGTTGGCTTCGAATCTGGAAGAATGAAAACTGGAACTCCTCCTAGAGTTGATGGAAGATCCTTAGACTATTCTAAAATGATTGAACAGCCTGGTGATGTAAACCCTGAAAAATTCTCTTATTTAGCTACTACTAAACCCTTAGGAGAGCAACGGTCTTGCTATATGAGTTACACCTCTAAAGAGGTTCATAATTTGTTACGAACAGGTTTTGATAGATCTCCTATGTTTAGTGGTAGAATTAAAAGTATAGGTCCAAGATATTGTCCTTCAATTGAAGATAAAATAGATAGGTTTGCTACTAAAGAGCGTCATCAATTATTTGTTGAGCCTGAAGGGTGGAACACTGCTGAAGTTTATGTTAATGGCTTTTCAACTTCTTTGCCAGAAGATGTTCAGGATAAAGCCCTGCGTAAAGTTGCAGGTTTTGAAAACGTCAAGTTTTTCAGATACGGTTATGCGATAGAATATGATTTCTTTCCACCTACTCAATTATTACATACCTTAGAAACAAAATTAATAAAGAATTTATATTTTGCTGGACAAATAAATGGCACTACCGGTTATGAAGAGGCTGCGGCTCAAGGGTTGATGGCTGGAATTAATGCGGCTTTAAATATTCAAAACAAGTCGCCTTTTATTTTGAAACGGAATGAAGCCTATATTGGCGTTTTAATAGATGATTTAATTACAAAAGGAACTGAGGAACCTTATAGAATGTTTACTTCAAGAGCAGAATACAGAACTTTATTAAGACAGGATAATGCCGATTTGCGACTAACTCCTTTAGCGTTTAAACTAGGTTTAGCCTCCAAAGAAAGAATGGATAGGGTTATTGAAAAACAAACAAAAACAGATTTATTTGTAAAATTTTTAACCGATACAAGTGTCAAACCTGCAGAAATAAACCCAATTTTAGAAGATAAGAATACGGCTAAAATACCTCAATCTATGAAGTTGTTCAAGATTGCGGCTAGGCCGCAACTAGACTTTAACGACCTTAAAAAATTGCCAAAAGTTGAGGCTTTCATTAAAGAAAATAATATAGACAATGAAATAGTTGAACAAACAGAAATTCATGTGAAATATGCCGGGTATATAGCAAAAGAAAAAAATCAGGCTGATAAGTTAAATAGGTTGGAAAATGTTGCAATACCATCAACTTTTGATTATTCCAAAGTGAAATCATTATCAATTGAGGCTCGTCAAAAATTAACCAATATTAAACCAATAACTATTTCACAGGCAAGCAGAATTAGTGGAGTTTCACCAAGTGATATTTCTGTGTTATTAGTGTATATGGGAAGATAATTTTGTAACGTTCCACGTGGAACCTACTAATTATTTTGATTTAAAATAAAATATTTTTTTAAATGAGTGCTAAAAAAAAGATTTATTTAACCTGTGAAGATTATACAGTATCAAATAAAAAATTTGATTTGCTGTATAATTCAGCTTTTGAAATGCTTGAAACTTTCCCTAAGCCTATAGGTGAAGAATTGGCTTCTTATTATGAAAGTGAGAACTATATTTCTCATACAGATTCAAAAAAATCTTTTACAGACAAGCTATATCAAATTGTTAAAAAAGTTGCTTTAAAAAATAAACTAAAACTCATCAATTCATTTAAAACAACTCAAAAAACAATATTAGATATTGGATGTGGAACAGGTGATTTTTTATTGATGTGTAAAAAAAACGGGTGGAATGTTACAGGTGTTGAACCAAATATAAAAGCAAAAAAAATAGCTGATAAAAAATTATCTTTAACAAATTCACCCGTATTGTATTCAGAATTGAAAGAAATTAAATCTCAAAGATTTGATGTGATAACTTTATGGCATGTGTTAGAACACGTTCCTGATTTAGAAGTGTACCTTTTAAAAATAAAAACAATGCTTAAACCCAATGGTATTTTATTGGTGGCAGTTCCAAATTATAAAAGTTATGATGCTTATTACTATAAGCATTTTTGGGCAGCTTTTGATGTGCCAAGACATTTGTGGCATTTTTCTAAAACAGCTATTCAAAAATTATTTTTGAAACAACAAATGAATGTTGTAAATATGCTACCAATGAAATTTGATTCGTTCTATGTCTCTTTGCTTAGTGAAAAATATAAAACAGGTAAAAGTAATTTTATCAAAGCTTTTTATGTAGGATTATTATCAAATTTAAAGGCACTTAAATCAAAAGAATATTCTTCCTTAATTTATATTATAAAAAAGACGTAAAACCCATTTTAAAGAGATTTAAGAGTGTTTTTACAGTTCTCCGAAAACAATACTATTATAAACCTAGAAGAAAGCTGTAAGACGTCATAATAAAGCTGTTTCCTATAAATATTTATTATTATTTAATTTTTAATAATAAGAAATACCAATAGTACTAAATATTAAACCAAACTTAGATTTTTGTTTATATATTCGCAAAATATTTTATCAATTCCAAAACAAAAAAAATGAAAAAATTATTAATTGTAGTTGTTGCATTTGTGTTTGCATCGTGTAATCAAACTAAAATAGCGTATGTAGATATTGAAGTTTTAATGAAAGATTATGAAGCAACAAAAGCATTAGAAATACAAATCAAAGAGAAACAAGAAAAAATGGCTAAAGAATTAGATAGTATTGCTATGCCATTTAAGTTGAAAGTTCAGCAGTATTATCAAAAAGCTCAAAAAATGTCAGCTCAAAAAAGAGCTCAAACTGAGCAGGCATTACAACAAGAACAACAAATTATACAAGCACAACAACAACAGGCCTCTCAAGTGTTGCAACAAGAAAATCAAGAAAACTATAAAGCAATTACTAAAAAAGTTGATAGTTTGGTTGAAAGTTATGCAAAAGCAAATGGATATCAATTAATTTTGGGAACTTCAGGAAAAGGAACGGTTATGTACGGAGATGAAACACTAAATGTTACAAAGGACGTTTTAAAGGCTTTAAATACAGAATTTTCTAAATAAATCAAAACAACTTATATTCAAATAACTAAACTCTTTAATTTAAATTAAAGAGTTTTTTATTACCATAATTTTGCTCCAGAAAGTGTAAGTATTTAATATTTTTAAAATAACAATAAGTATATTTAATCTCTAAATAAATAACTAATAATCAACTAGTTATGATAATATATAAATACCAATGATGTTTAATATAAAGTATATTGTAACGTTCATAGCGCCTTGATAATCTTTTGCTAAACGCTGGCCAACCAAAAATTGTAATAAGGTAATTGCTGAAACTTCCATTCCAATTTTTGCTATAATAAAAGAACTTTCTTCGACAAGAAAATAAAGTCCAATTAACAATAAAAATAAAGTTACAATTTCAAAAATTATTATATTCAATAATAAGAGAGGTATTATTTTTTGAAGTACAGTTTTTTTAAAATGGTTTGAATAATACAAAACACTTCCTTTCCAATCACCTAATTTTTCAATTACAGACATGAAATAAGTGATAATAAAAAATAATAAAATTAATATTTCTACTGAATGACTGTTAAAAAGAGACATTTGTTAAGAGTTAAGGTTTTTCTTTTACGTGTAAAAGACGTGTTAATTTAATTGATAAGTCTAATAAAATTATTTTAGCATTTCCATTACGTTCAATATGATAAATAGCATCGTTTAGTTCTTCAGAAATTTCTAAAATATTACCACTATGAACAAAAGGAGCGAAATTTTCTATTTTAAAACTGGGTGTTTTAGGCTGTAGATAAACCAAAGAAGTCGCATTGTAATTTAATAAAAGGGCTTGTCTAAAGAATTGTAAGCAGTAGTTTAAAAAACGTTTTTGCGTTTCTCTACCGGTTTTTGAAATGGTTTCACTCCATTCAATTAATTGCTGAATTACAGCTGCGTTTCCTTTTGCTTTAAAGGCAGCTCTTACCCAAATAATAAACCATTGTTCAAATTGCTCATCTGCATTATCATTGTGTAGCAAATGCAATGCTTTATTAAAATTTCCGTCTGCCTGATTGGCAATTTGTTGTGCTATTGGAAAATCTGTTCCTTCTTTTTCAATCAACCCTTTTACTATTTCTTCTTCTGGTAATAATGGGAATTGTAAAATTTGGCAACGAGATTTTATGGTTGCAATAATTTGTTCTTCATTTTCAGCAACTAATAAAAACACTGTTTTTTCAGGAGGTTCTTCTAGTAATTTCAACAATTTATTTGCAGCTGAAATATTCATTTTTTCAGCCATCCAAATAATCATTACTTTATAACCACCCTCATACGATTTCAGTTTCAAAGCTTTTACAATTTCTTCTGCTTCATCAACCCCAATTAAGCCTTGTTTATTTTCTACACCTATAGTTTGAAGCCATTCAAATAAGTTTCCATAAGGATTTAAATGAATAAAATTTCTCCAATCTTTTAAAAATAAGTTACTTACAGGATGTTTTTTAACAATATCATTGGTTGCAACAGGGAAAGCAAAGTGTAAATCTGGATGTATTAATTTAGAACATTTTAAAGCACAATCTTCTTTATTATTACTTGTACTGCACAAGATATATTGGGCGTAAGCTATTGCCATAGGCAAGGTTCCTGAACCTTCTTTTCCAACAAATAATTGTGCGTGTGAAACCCTACCGTTGTCGGTTGATTTTATTAAATGATTCTTAAGATGTTCTTGCCCTAAAATTTTAGAAAATTTCATTAAAGCTAAAGTAAAACATTTTCAACAAATGAAATTCTAAAAAGTTTAATTTTTAATGAAATCGGTTTCGTAAAAAATAAATACCCTTAGCATAAATTGAATTATATTTGCAATACTAAATTTTTAAGAATGAAAACAATTGATAACATAAATTTTAAAGGTAAAAAAGCGTTAATTCGAGTAGATTTTAATGTTCCTTTAAATGAAAATTTTGAAGTTACTGATGCAACAAGGATTCAATCAGCAAAACCTACTATAAGTAAAGTTTTAAAAGATGGAGGAGCTGTAGTTTTAATGTCACATTTAGGTCGTCCAAAAGGAGTTGAAGAAAAATATTCATTAAAGCATATTGTAAAAGAAGTTTCAGAAGTTTTAGGTATTGAAGTAAAATTTGCTTCAGATTGTGTTGGTGATGAAGTTGAAAAAATGGTTTCAGAATTAAAAATGGGAGAAGTGTTGTTACTTGAAAACTTACGTTTTCATCCTGAAGAAAAAGTAGGCGATGTTAATTTTGCAAAGCAACTTTCTAAATTAGGCGATGTATATGTAAATGATGCTTTTGGAACTGCACACAGAGCGCACGCTTCTACAACAATAGTTGCACAATTTTTTCCTAACAATAAGTGTTTTGGTTTCTTATTAGCAAAAGAAATAGAAAGTATTAAAAAAGTATTAGAAGAAGGTGAAAAACCTGTTTTAGCAATTTTAGGAGGTGCAAAAGTGTCTTCAAAAATTACGGTAATTGAAAATATTTTAGATACAGTAGATTATTTAATTATTGGAGGCGGAATGAGTTTTACGTTTGTGAAGGCTCAAGGAGGAAAAATAGGAGATTCAATTTGTGAAGATGACAAACAGGAATTGGCGTTAGATATTTTAAAACAAGCAAAAGAAAAAGGAGTTCAAGTTTATATTCCGGTTGATGTTGTTGCTGCAGATGCTTTTAGTAATGATGCAAACACCCAAATTTGTGATATAAATAAAATTCCTGATGGTTGGCAAGGACTGGATGCAGGACCAAAATCAATCGAAATTTTTAATAAAGTTGTTCTTGAATCTAAAACTATTTTATGGAACGGACCGCTAGGTGTTTTTGAAATGGAAAGTTTTTCAAAAGGAACTATTGCCTTAGGGAATTCAATTGCTGAAGCAACCAAAAAAGGAGCATTCTCATTAGTAGGTGGCGGAGATTCTGTAGCTGCAGTAAAACAATTTGGTTTTGAAAATAAAGTAAGCTATGTTTCTACAGGTGGCGGAGCAATGTTAGAAAGTTTAGAAGGTAAAACATTGCCCGGTATTGAAGCCATGTTAAAATAAAAATAAAACGTCATTCTGAACCTGCCAGCAGCAGGCTGGCTTATTTCAGAATCTCATTATAAAATTAAAAATCACTTTCTGTTTGAGTAGAAAGTGATTTTTATATAAATTTTTTTTAAATTCCAACCATAAATAATTTTACTACATTTGAGTCTTCAAAAAATCTAAAAATGAAATATACAACCATACCAAATACCAATATAAAAGTCAGTAAAATTTGTTTAGGAACTATGACTTTTGGCGAACAAAATACCGAAAGTGAAGCCCATGAACAACTAAATTATGCCGTAGAAAAAGGAATTAATTTTATTGATACCGCTGAAATGTATTCAGTTCCAGGAAGACAAGAAACACAAGGTAATACAGAAAAATATATTGGTAGTTGGTTGAAAAATCAGAAAAGAGATGAGTTGGTTATTGCTACTAAAATTACAGGGCCAAGTCCTGGCTTAAGTTATATTCGAGATAATATGGGATTTTCAAACGAAGCCATTGATGATGCCCTTGAAAAAAGTTTAAAACGACTTAAAACCGATTATATTGATGTGTATCAATTACACTGGCCAGAACGAAGTACTAATTTCTTTTCTCAAAGAAATTACAAACACAATTTTGAGGATAAATGGGATGATAATTTCAAAGAAGTTATTGTAAAATTAGATTCGTTGGTAAAAGAAGGTAAAATTCGTCATTATGGAGTTTCAAATGAAACACCTTGGGGTTTAATGCGTCATTTAGAAGAGAGTAAAAGCAATAATTTAACTCGTTGTAAAACAATTCAAAATCCGTATTCCTTATTAAACAGAACTTTTGAAATTGGTTTAGCTGAAGTTGCCATGCGCGAAAAAGTGGGTTTATTAGCCTACTCACCAATGGCATTTGGAATGTTATCTGGTAAATATTTAGGTGGGAAAATGCCAAAAAATGCACGTTTAACATTATTCCCTGTATTTTCAAGGTATAATAGTGATGAATCTCGATTTTTAACTCAAAAATATGCAGATTTAGCAAAAGAACTCAGCATTAGTTTAGCACAATTATCATTGGCATTTGTAACACAACAACCATTTGTTACTTCTAATATTATTGGAGCAACTTCTATGGAACAACTCAAAGAAAATATTGGTAGCATTCATGTGGAACTTTCAAAAGAAACACTGAATAAAATTGATGAAATTCAAGATTTACAACCTAATCCAGCACCTTAAATTTTTTATTTTATAGGTGTTACTCGTTAGGTTAGGCTTTCACTACTCGCTTTTTAAGTTGCATAAAGCAACTTGAAAAAGTTCAAATAATAGCCTGTACTGAACCCTGCCGAAGTATTCAATCCTTAACGCAAAAGAAAATAGATTATCTTAAAAATTTTATTAAATTTGTAACCATTGTTTAATGTTGAATAACATGGTTATAAAAGATTATTATTCTCTTTCTGAGGTGGCAGATATTTTAGGTAAAAGTAAAGAAACTTTACGAAGATGGGATAGAGATGGAAAATTTACTGCTCTTAGAGAGCCAATTAGCGATTATAGAATTTACAAAAAAGAACAAGTAAATGCTCTTTTAGAATTATTTTCTAGCAAAACTGAAGATATTATTGATAATTCAGAGCAACCATTAAAAGAATACAAAGTTTTAGAATTATTTGCTGGTGCAGGAGGTTTAGCAATTGGACTTGAAAAGGCAGGAATAAAATGTGAAGCATTAAATGAAATTGATAAATGGGCATGTCAAACTTTAAGAGAAAACAGACCAAATTGGAACGTTTTAGAAGGTGATATAAAAACTTTTGATTTTAGAAAATATAATAATAAAGTAGAAATTGTAACTGGTGGCTTTCCTTGCCAAGCATTTAGTTATGCAGGTAAAAAATTAGGTTTAGAAGATGCAAGAGGAACTTTATTTTATGAATTTGCACGAGTTGTTAAAGAAGTAAATCCATTAATTTGTGTTGGGGAAAATGTAAAAGGTTTATTATCTCATGAAAAAGGTAAAACACTAGAAGGAATGTTGTCAATTTTAGACGAAATCGGCTATAATATTGTTCCTGTTAAAGTATTAAAGGCAATTAATTATAAAGTTCCTCAAAAAAGAGAACGAATAATTTTAGTGGGAGTTAGAAAAGATATTGATATAAAATATGAATATCCAAAACCACATCAAACAATTTATAATTTATCAGATGCTTTAAAAAAAGGAGAGCTATATAATTGTGATGTTCCAAAATCAGAAGGAGCAAAATACCCTCAGTATAAAATAGATGTTTTAGATTTAGTACCTCCAAAAGGGTATTGGAGAGATTTACCAATAGATATTCAAAAAGAATATATGGGTAAAAGTTTTTATTTAGGAGGTGGAAAAACAGGAATGGCAAGACGAATAGGATGGGACGAACCTAGTTTAACATTAACTTGTAGTCCTGCCCAAAAACAAACTGAAAGATGTCACCCAGATGAAACACGTCCATTTACAGTTAGAGAATATGCCCGTATTCAAACTTTTCCAGATAATTGGAAATTTATGGGTAGTGTTTCTCAACAATACAAACAAATAGGAAATGCTGTTCCTTGTAATTTAGGTCAAGAAATAGGGTATTCTATTGTGAAATTTTTAAATAAATATTATTCAAAATTAAATAAGTCAGAATCCTCTATATCTTTAGCCAAAGCCATATAGCCTTTTTTTAAGAAATCTTCTGTATCAAGATCTAAAATCATAGTATCTAGGTTATAAGCTAATTTGTTATAAAAAGTAGAAAATCCAGTTATTCTATGCCAAAATTCCTTACCAATTACAACTGGAAATAGTTGATTAATTTTTTTATAATGCTGGCTTAATTGGTCTTCGTTTCCATAAAGAACTCCCAAGATTAAATCAGAATTATTAAGATTTATTGCATTAGTTCTTGCTAAATTGGTTACTGATGTAAATTTTTTAAGTAAAGGGTTTACATCTTCAGAGTTTATAGTATTTGGTCCAGATTTTAATTGACACCATTTTTTTCTTCCATCAATTTTATCTATAAATTCAATATCCATTCCTTTAATTAAAGAACCTTGGGCAAGGTTGAGTTCAACAAACATGTTTTGAATTCTTGTTCCAAATGAAGTATTAATTGAAGTACCTAATATTCTTGGATAGTACAATGCCTTTGCAATTCCTATTGGAGTAAAATCATTTACTAAAATTTTTGAAAGGTATTTTACAATAATTGGATTTATTTTATAAGATTTAAGTTTTGAGTGCGTTTTTAGAGCATTAATTTTATGGTTTTCAAAAATTTTATCTTTAAAATAGGTTGTTACTATTTTTAAAAGTTGATTTTCACTCATAATGCATTTTTTTTATTTTTAATACCCCAACTTTTCTCTAACCCTTTTTAAAACATCAGTAGCAACAATACGTGCTTTTTTTGCACCAATTAAAAGAGCTTTGTCAATCTCTTCCAAATTATTTATATAGTAATTATAGCGTTCTCTTTCCTCAGCGTATTTATCAATTAATAATTCATAAAAAGCTTGTTTTGCATGTCCGTAACCATAATTTCCACCTTCATAATTTGCTTTCATTTCTGCAATTTGTTCAGGTGAAGCCACTAATTTATATAAAGCAAACAAATTACAAGTATCAGGATTTTTAGGAGCTTCTAACGGAGTAGAATCTGTTTTAATTTTCATAATTTGCTTACGGAGCTGTTTGTCTGGTAAAAACAAATTGATAATATTCCCACTTGATTTACTCATTTTTCCGCCATCAGTTCCGGGAACGTACATCGTTCCTTTTTGTATTTTTGCTTCAGGTGGAACTAAAATTTCTCCCATTTGATGGTTAAATCTATTAGCAACATCCCTTGAAATTTCTAAATGTTGTAATTGATCTTTTCCTACAGGAACAATTTCAGCATCATACAGTAAAATATCAGCAGCCATTAACATTGGATATGAAAACAAACCAGCATTTACATCTTCTAATCTATCAGCTTTATCTTTAAAACTGTGTGCTAAAGTCAACCGTTGATATGGATAAAAACAACTTAAATACCAAGAAAGCTCCGTTACTTCAGGAATATC
>JAKIVA010000093.1 GCA_021647265.1 Lutibacter sp. | reverse complement strand
ACCTATTTCTTCTGAAGTTGATAGTATTTCTAACTTCTGGTCTAAGGTCCATTTCTTATATTTCATATCTCAAATGTATTAGTTTGAAATTTAAAATATCACTCCGACTTTATTGGGGGCTAAACTACATTATAATTCTGACTATAAAAAAAGAGCTGATTTTACTGAAATTTTAAACAAAATGGAATAGTTAGTATTTAAACATATGTTAATTATTAAGCTGTATTTTATTATTAATGTATGTATATCGCAATATAACGTTAATATTTTATTAAATATTTAATATATAGTAGGATTGAATCTTAAAAATATTGTACATTTGTACCATAAAATAACAACTAATACATACTGTTATGAAAGTAAATAAAAAAATAAAAAATCAGGATAGTAAAAGAAGACTAAATGCAGTCGATTTTAGAAATGCAAAAAGCGTAACTTGGAATAGTAAAAGAAGATTTGGTATATAAGATTAGAAAAAACGTTATAAAATTATTTGAATTAGAAGCGATAGGTGAAGCACCTATCGCTTTTTTTATTGAGTAATTAAAACAACTCTTCAGAGTCAATAATTATACTTTGTAAAAACTTAACTGTTTTTTTGATTTCTAAATTTAAAACAGTATCATTTTCTATAAAAGGAACTTCACTTTTGTATTGTTTTAAAAATGATTCTATAAATGGAGATGATTTTTTAGGTGCTCTAAAATAAATAGCTTGTGAAGCATTCAATAATTCAATAGCCAAAATAGTTTCAATATTATCAACAATTTGTTTTGCCTTTGTAGCTGCATTGGCACCCATACTTACATGGTCTTCTTGCCCATTACTTGAAACAATTGAGTCAATTGAAGCCGGAGTAGCCAATTGTTTATTTTGGCTTACAATGCTGGCAGCTGTGTATTGAGGAATCATAAAGCCACTATTTAATCCTGGGTTTTTTACTAAAAATGGAGGTAAACCTCTTAATCCTGAAACTAGTTGGAAAGTTCTTCTTTCAGATATATTTCCCAATTCAGCCATAGCAATACTTAAAAAATCAAAAGCTAAAGCTAAAGGTTGTCCATGAAAATTTCCCCCAGAGATTATTTTATCAGCTTCAATAAAAATATTTGGGTTGTCTGTTACTGAATTAATTTCAGTTAAAAATGTTTTTTTACAGTATTCCAAAGCATCTTTGGTTGCACCATGAACCTGAGGCATGCATCTAAAAGAATAGGGGTCTTGCACATGCTCCTTAGGTTGGTTAATTAGTTTGCTTTCTTCTAAAAATTCATTTATTCTCTTGGCAGTTTTTATTTGTCCGTTGTGTGGCCTAATAAAATGGATTAATTCATTAAAGGGCTCTATTCTTCCATCAAATGCCTCCAAAGAAATAGCTCCAATTAAGTCGGCTAAATAGGATAGTTTAAAAGATTTTAAAATTAAATGAACACCATATGCATTCATAAACTGGGTACCATTTAAAAGAGCCAAACCTTCTTTTGATTTTAGCTCAATAGTATCCCATTTAAATTTTTTTAAAAGTTCCTCACCAGAAATAAGTTCATTGTTAAAATATACTTCACCTTTTCCAATTAGCGGTAATGCCATGTGAGCTAAAGGAGCTAAATCTCCTGATGCACCTAAAGAACCCTGTGTATAAACAACAGGAATAATGTCATTATTATAAAAATCAATCAGTCGCTCAACGGTTTTAAGTTGCACACCAGAATGCCCATAACTTAGAGACTGAATTTTAAGAAAAAGCATTATTTTAACAATGCTTTTTGGAACAATGCTTCCCGTACCGCAAGCATGACTCATTACCAAATTTTCTTGTAATTGTCGTAAATTATCATTGTTAATTTTCACATTGCATAAAGATCCAAACCCAGTATTTATTCCATAAATAGGAGAGGTGTCGTTTTTAATCTTTTTATCTAAATATGTACGACAGTTTTCAATTTTTTCAATAGCCTTTTTTGATAGTTTTAATTTTTTTTCTAGGAAGAGTATTTCATTTAAGATATTAAAATCTACAATTTTTGAATCAATAAAGTGTGTATTGCTCATGGTCAAATTTTTGATGTGTAAAATTCTACAATCGAATCAAGATATGCAAATTATTTGTTAAAGTAAAGTTGAAATAAGTTAATTGAATAATAAATTTTATCTTTGGTGCATTGTAAAAGAAAAACACAAAAAAATGAATAAAATATTTTTAATCATTACTGTAATTACTATGATTTCTTGTAAGCAAGAAACACCGGTAGATTACGTTGTTGTTCATGGTAAAATTACAAATAAAAATAAAGAACTTACCTTAAATAGTAGAGATAGATCTATCAAAGAAGTGATTAGAGTAGCTGATGATGGTAGTTTTTCAGATACCCTATACCTAGATACCAATACGTACATACTTTTTGATGGAAAAAACAGGGTATTATTATATTTAGAAAAAGGCAATAACATCAATATTTCCTTTGACACTAATGATTTTGAAAATACAATAGCTATTTCGGGAAAAGGTTCAGCAATTAATAATTATTTATTAACAAAAGAAAAAATTGGAAAAGAAATAATAGGATCTGGCACTGAAGTTTATTTATTGGGAGAAAAGGATTATAAAATAAAATTTAAGAAACTTAAAAGTACTTTAGAAGAACTAATTAAAGCTGAAAAAAAAATTTCTAATAAATTTAAAATTAAGGAGTTAAGAAATATTAATTATGCTTATCTAAATAAGTTGAATATATATGAGATGTATCATGCGCATTATGCCAAAATGCCAGAATTTAAAATTTCTGAAGGTTTTTTAAGTGATTTGGAGAACCTTGATTATACAAATGAAGAAGATTTTATTTTTTCTTCTGATTATAAAAACTTAATTGGGTCAAATAATTATAAAAAAGCGAAGGAACTTGCTAAAATAGACAGCATTTCAGAAGATATTGCTTTTTTAAAAATAGTTGGAAATATTCGAAATGAAACAATAAAAAACAGGTTACTTTTTGATAATGCGAGGTCTGGAATTACTTATACAGATGATTTAGAGACATTTTATAAAACATTTATTTCAAACTCTACGAATATTGAAAATAATAAACAAATAACCGAAAGTTATAAGAAATTAAAAACAGTTGCAAAAGGTCAACCTTCTCCAAAATTTGAAAACTATGAAAATTTTGCTGGAGGAACGACATCGTTAGATGATTTGAAAGGGAGGTTTGTTTATGTTGATGTTTGGGCAACATGGTGTGGCCCTTGCAAGAGAGAAATCCCATTTTTAAAAAAACTTGAGGGGAAATATAGAGGAAAGAATATTGAATTTGTGAGTGTTTCTGTTGACAAAGCTGTTGACCATGATAAGTGGAAAAAAATGGTAAAAGAAAAAGAACTAAAAGGAATTCAACTATTTTCTGATAAAGATTGGGACTCAGATTTTGTAAAAGAGTATTTAATTAAAGGAATTCCAAGATTTATTTTAATAGATCCCAAGGGAAATATTGTAAACTCTAACGCACCAAGACCTTCTGATAGTAAATTGATTGATTTGTTTAACGAATTAAAAATATAATAATAAAAATAGAAAAATGAAAAAAATAATTTGGCTTATAGTAGCATTACCATTACTGATTATATCTTGTGAAAATAATAACAAGGTTGAAGATTATGTAACAATAAAAGGGAAGCTTAAATCTGGAGATATTGAAAAAATTACAATTCAAGGAAGAGGGTATTCTAAAGATATTGAAGTTGATAGCAATGGTACATTTTCAGATACATTAAAAATAACTAATGGTGTTTTTGCTATGGTAAATGGGAATGATAGAATTACGTTGTTTTTGAAGAATGGATATAACTTAAATTTAGAGTTTAAAGGTGATAAATTTTCCGATGGTATAGTTTATACTGGAAAAGGTGCGGTAACAAATAATTTTATGGAAGATAAACGCTCGTTTTATATGAGCGATTTAGCAAATCCTAAAACCTATTTTAAATTAGATAAAGAAGCATATAAAGCTAAAGTTGCTGAAGCAAAATCTATTTTAAAAGGATTTAAAGATAAGGCGAAAAACTTAGATTCAATAATCGATAAAGCTGATGCTAGAAATGATAAAATGTTTTTTGGGTATATAGATTCAAATTATGAAAAAATGCACAGTAATATGGTGAAATTTGCTAAAGGAAAAGTATCACCAGTTTTTAAAAATTATGAAAACAGCAAAGGAGGAACAACTTCATTAAAAGATCTAAGAGGTAAATATGTTTATTTAGATATATGGGCAACTTGGTGTGCACCGTGTAAAGCAGAAATACCTTATTTGAAAGCTTTAGAAAAAGAGTTTAGAGGAAAAAATATTGAGTTTGTAAGCATTTCAGTTGATAAACCTAATGCTCATAAAACTTGGAAAGAAATGGTGAAAAATGAAGAATTAGGAGGGATACAACTATTTGCTGATAATAATTTTGAATCTGAATTTATTGTAGAATATGGAATCAATTCAATTCCAAGGTTTATTTTGTTAGATCCTGAAGGGAATATAGTTGATGCTGATGCTGTTAGACCTTCAAATCCTAGATTGAAGGAATTACTAAAAGAATTAGGAATCTAGAACAGAGTATAGAAGATGAATAAAAAGAGGTCGTCTAAAAAGTAATTTTTAGGCGATTTTTTTGACACTATCCTATAAAGTGTGTAAGTTAAAATAACTTGGGTTAGATTTTTTAACTAAAGTCTGACCCTTTTGTCATATATTGTTAAGAACTGATTGAGAATAATCCCCCAATTTCTAATTGGCAT
>JAKIVA010000001.1 GCA_021647265.1 Lutibacter sp. | reverse complement strand
TATCCAACATATTGATATAATACCACAAGAATTAAAGGAGTTGTATAAAACGGTTTGGGAAATGAGTATGAAAGATATTATTGATATGTCTCGTCAAAGAGGGTATTTTGTAGATCAATCACAATCATTAAATCTATTTATGCAAGACGCAAATTATGCCAAGTTAACCTCTATGCATTTTTATGCTTGGAAAAGCGGCTTAAAAACAGGTATGTATTATTTACGTACTAAAAGTGCTGTAAATGCCATTCAGTTTACCGTATCAAAAGAAAAAAAGCAAGAAGAAAAACCGCTAACACCTAAAGAATTAAAAGAATTATTACTTCAGTCAAAAGAAAATCCAGACGATTGTTTAATGTGTGGATCTTAAAAATAAAATTCTTAATTTTAGTAACATTAATTTAACATTAAGATATATACTTAGAAGTAATTTTGTTAAAAAGAATCTAAATGGAAAACATATACATTTTAATGGTAGTTGCTTTAGCTGTTTTAGCAGTTATTGATTTAGTTGTTGGAGTAAGTAATGATGCAATTAATTTTTTAAATTCGGCTTTTGGTTCAAAAGTTATTTCAATTAGAAATATTTTAATTATTGCCAGTTTAGGGGTTGCTTTTGGAGCTTTAACCTCTAGCGGTATGATGGAGGTTGCCAGAAAAGGTATTTTTGTGCCAGGAGAGTTCTATTTTAACGAAATTATTTATATTTTTTTAGCGGTAATGATAACAGATATATTATTGCTAGATGTTTTTAATACTTTAGGAATGCCCACCTCCACAACTGTTTCAATTGTATTTGAATTATTAGGAGCTGCGGTTGCAATGGCATTTATAAAAATCTCTATGAATGAAAACGAAACAGCTTCAGCCATTTGGAAGTATATAAATTATGAAAAAGCAACATTAATTATTTTAGGTATTTTACTTTCGGTTATTGTTGCTTTTACCATTGGAGCCATAGTACAATTTATTTCAAGATTGATTTATTCATTTAATTTGGAAAATAAAAAAAGCTATGTAAATGCTTTGTTTGGAGGGTTTGCTTTAACATCGATTACCTATTTTGTTTTTGTAAAAGGGTTAAAAGGAACACCTTTTTATGGTGATATTAAATATATTATTGAAGATAGTTTAACTCAAATCATTGTAATTAGTTTTACAACATGGACATTGGTTTCAGAGTTACTAATTCGCTTCTTTAAGGCAGACATTCTGAAAATTATAGTTGGATTTGGTACATTTTCATTAGCTATGGCTTTTGCAGGAAATGATTTAGTGAATTTTATTGGAGTACCAATTGCTGGGTGGAATGCTTATGAGGTTTGGCATTCTTCGGGTAAATTGGCTACTGAATTTTCAATGGAAAGTTTAGCAGGAAAAGTTCCGTCAAATACCATATTTTTAGTGTTGGCAGGTCTTATAATGGTAATTACCATTTGGTTTTCTAAAAAAGCACGTTCTGTAATTAAAACGGGCGTAGATTTGTCAAGACAAGGAGAAGGTGCTGAAAAATTTCAACCTACAGATATTTCTAGAATAACAGTTAGAGGAGCAATTGCAATTAATAAAGTTTTTGAATTAATAATTCCTAAATCTATCAGAAATTGGATTGATTCTAGATTCCAAGTTCCAGTAATTCCATTACCTAAATCTAAAACATACGAAATGCCTGCTTTTGATAAGGTCCGAGCTTCAGTAAATTTAGTAGTAGCAGGAATTTTAATTTCAATAGCAACATCATTTAAATTACCGCTTTCAACTACCTATGTAACTTTTATGGTGGCAATGGGAACCTCTTTTGCTGATAGAGCTTGGGGTAGAGAAAGTGCAGTTTATAGAGTTGCAGGTGTACTCAATGTTATTGCAGGTTGGTTTGGTACAGCATTAATTGCTTTTTCAGCAGCAGCAATTGCATTATACGTAATTAATTTAGGAGGAATCACAGCGGTGTCACTATTACTTATTTTTGTCTTCTTAATGATAGGCAGAAATTATATAAGGTATTCTAAAAAACAAAAAGAGAAAAAAGTTGAGAGAAACATAACAAGAAATGAAATTATTACAATAAAAGGAGTTATTGACGAAAGCTCTGAGCATATTGCTGCAGTTGTTGATAGAGTTCGCAAACTATTCTCTAGTGTTGTGAACGATTTATCTTTACATGATTTAAATAAACTTAAAAAAACAGATAAACATGTTGGTAAATTAAATCAGGAAGTAGATGATTTAAAAGATGAAGTATTTTACTTTATTAAATCATTAGATGAAACATCTGTTGCGGCAAGTAGGTTTTATATTTTAGTACTTAGTTACTTGCAAGATGTGGCTCAAAGCATAAGCTATATTTCGAAAGCAAGTTTTAAACATGTAAATAACAATCACAAACAACTTAAAAAGGATCAACTAAAAGATTTAAAATCTATTGATGATGAATTAGAAATTATCTTAAATGAAATAGGATCGGTTTTTATTAAAAGAGAATTTGATAGCCTTGGTACAATAATAGAGGACAAACAAAACACGTTAAATAGAGTCTCAGAATCAATTGAACGTCAAATAAAACGTATCAGAACGGAAGAAACGAGCCCTAAAAATACAACTTTATACTTTAGTATATTGTTAGAGACGCAAGATTTAATAAATGCTTTAATAAACCTTCTTAAACTGTATGAAGATTTCTATTTGAGTGCAGTAGCAGTAGGTAATGAGCATAAATAAAGTAACCAAACTACCTGTAAAAAACAATAAATTTTATTATTGAACGTGATTTCGATATAAGAATTCACGTTAATTACTTATAATCAATATTTTAAAATATCAAATTAAAACGCTAATGTCTCCTTGAGCGCAGTCGAAAGGTTTTTAAATAGGTTTCAACTGTGCTCAATCTGACAAAGTGCTCCGATAATCAATATCATTTTCTTTAGGATCTACATTTTTTAAGTCGAACTTACGTTATTTATTGAAAGCCTATTTCTTTTTTATTTAAAAACCAAATTTCTACAGATTAACGATTAAATGTATAATGTATTGATTGTAAGCTATATACGACTGTTTTAAGAAAACTTAATGTAAACTTAACGTTAACAAAGCGTTAATAAAAGGTAAATTTTATATATTTGATATGTTCAAGTTTAGTATTAACTAAAATTTAAAAAATGATGAAGGCAATTATAAGTATGGTAATTTTGTTGTTTAGTATAACAGCATTTTCACAGGAACAACGTGTTGAATATGAAAAGATTTCTAATAATTTAGTTAAAGCAACATATTATTTTGTTGATAATAGTGATGTTATTCAACGTGAAGGATATTTTAACAGCAATAATCAATTGCAAGATATGTGGGTGAGTTATGATATAAATGGAAATAAAAAAATAATTGCTTATTACGATAAGAATAAAAAAGTTGGTGTTTGGACTTATTTTAGTAAAGACAAAATAAACTTTGTAACCTATAAAGAAAACAAATTAATAGGTGTTGAAGAAAAACTACTTGTGGTTAATTAATGTTTAAAACCAAAAAAATAAAAAAAGAGGCCGTCTTAAAAGTGTCATTCTAAATGTAAATGAAGAATCTTATTAAAATTAAACACCTATGTATCAAGGTGTTGAGATTTTCACTTTGTTAAAAATAACAAGTATAATTACATTTCAGACGACCTCTTTTTTATTCAATTACTTTAGAACTTAAAATTATAACCTAAAGAAAAAGTTTGTCCTAACCTTCTTTTTGAAAATATTTTATCAGATGCTTTATAAGATTGATAATGACTTTCTCTTTCATCATTTAAAATATTACCAAATTTAATGTTTACACTTGATTTGTTGTTTTCTCCAAATGATTTGTTAAGTGTAAAATTCAAACTATTAAAAGGCATAGCATACACGTCAGGAATGGCTCCAATACCAACAACTTCTAATGATTTACCTTGAACATTAAAATACAACCCTGTTTCAATTCCTTTATCAGAGTTATTATAACTAATTCCGGCATTAATTAAATAAGGAGATTGTCCCTGTAAATAGCGTTTGTCAGATAATGTTTCTCCATCTCTTAAGTTTAGTAATTTAGATTCGTACTCTCCATTTGGACTTTTATCCATTTCTTGCTCCGATTTTATAAGCGAAGTATTAATTTTAAAAGTAAAATTCTTAAAGTTATCTCCAATAAAATCTAAATTTTTACGAAGGTCAATTTCTATACCATAAACTACAGCAGATCCAATGTTTCTTGGTTGTAAATTATCAGGAGCAGAGGCACTAAAGAAAGTTAATTCAATGGGGTCTTTAAATGTTTTGTAAAAAGCAGAGAAAGCAACTAATTGAGCTTTTTCACCAAATTTCTCAAAGCGGATATCAAAATTATTGATATAAGAAGGGCGTAAATTAATGTTCCCATTGAAAGTTAAATTTGTGATTGGATCAAATATTTGAGTTATAGAAGCTTCTTTAAATGAAGGTCTGGCAACTGTTTTTGAATAAGAAACTCTTAAATTAATATCATCATTCAAACTGTAAATTATGTTTGTAGAAGGAAACAAATCCAATTTACTAATTGTTTCAACATTGTTATAAATTATTGAACCACTATTGTTTTGCCCTGTATAGAATTGATTGAATTTTTCTACCCTTAAACCCATAACAGCTTTTAATTTTTCAATGAGCTTAAAAGATTCAGAGATGTAACCAGCAATATTATTGTTATAAGATTCAAAAGTGTTAGAAGGCTCATAATTCCCCTTAACATAAGTACCTAATCCAGAGTTTGCATCGTAAATATTTTCATCAGCCAACAATAAATTTGCATCTCCATTGAGTGATTCTCCTGATGAACCTCTTATTAGTAAAAAGTAATCATCAATACTAAAATTTCTTAGTTTATATGTATAACTTGTTCCAAATTTTAATTTTGAATCATAATTAAACAGTTTATGTTTATATGTGAAATCTATTTTACCAACGATATTGTACTCTTCTAACGTTCTCCATATTCTTCTGGGGCTTCCGGCAGAACTGGGTCTAATAGAGTAGGTATTGGTAGTTTCATCAAACTCAAATGGTGTTACACGAGCATCTTTATCTTGTATGAATGAATACGTAGGCGAAATTTTCCATTCGGTAGTAAAAGAAGAGTCATCATTATAATGTTTACCACTTAACAATACATTAGAAATTGATCGTTGTGTATATTGTAAATTATCTTTATAAATGGTTACAGCATCTGAGAAATTTTTAATTTGTTTAAAATAACCTGCGGTAGTTTCTCCATTTTGAAGGTGTAAGAAATTCAATCTATATTTACTTTTTTCTGTTTTAAAAGTGAATCCCGCTAAACCACTTAACAACACTTCATTTTTTCCTAAATCTCCTATTTGGTTTTCTGAAAAATCTAATTCATTTATAGATTTGTCAGCAAATTTCCTATAAAATCCACGTTCATAATTTTTATAAAAAGTAGTTTTATTTTTGTATGAAACAGCTACCAAGTAACCTAATTTATTATTTTCACCAACATTAAACTGATCACCTAGTGTATATGCAAAACTAAAATCCATTCCGCTTGTTCCTTTTTGAGCTTTTAAAGTAGGGTCAAAAGTTTTAGTAATAGCAGTTAATGCAGGGTTTCTAGAATATGCACCAGGAATAGGTTGTGACCTTGATATGGGTAAATCTCTATCGCCATTATCAAAACCTAAAAAATCAGTAGAAGAACCTTTGTAATTTAAATAATTAGTATTGAAATGCATACTTGGATTATAGGTACCCCCAATACTTAAGCTTGAGTTTTTAGAAGAAGGCAAATCTTTGGTTATAATATTTACCATACCTCCAGTAAAATCAGCCGATAAGTCGGCAGTAGACGATTTTAAAATTTGAACGTTATCAATAATATTTGTTGGAAAAATATCTAACTGTACCGTATTTCTGTCTGGATCCAAGCCTGGTATATCAATACCATTTAAAATAGACTTTGTATATCTGTCTCCTAAACCACGAATGTAAACATATTTTGAGTCTTGAACTGAAACTCCAGCTACATTTTTTACTGCCGAAGCAACATTGCTAACAGCTAATTTTTTAAAAGACTGAGCAGAAATACCATCCATTAAATTTACTGATTTTTTTTGAACGTTTAAAATTGCAGTTTCTGTATTTTTAGCCTTTTTTGCAGTAATAACAATTGTTTCAAAACTAATTCCTTCAGGCTTCAGAATAATATCAAGATTATTAATTTCATCAGCTGTAATTATTACTTCTGTTATTACTTTTGTCTCATACCCAATAAAAGAAAAAATAATAGCATAGGTTCCTGGATCTATTTTTAGTTCGTAAAACCCGTCAAAATCTGAGGTGGTACCTTTTGAAGTTCCTTGAATAATGACATTTGCAAACGCAAGCGGATCATTTGAATCTCCATCAATCACTTTCCCGGTTAATATACCTGTTTGAGCCCACCCAATAAATGATATTAAAAAACTTATTAGCAGTAACTTAAATTTATTTTTCATTTGAAACATTGTTATAGATAACACACAAATTGCCTGCCTTAAAAAAGCAAGCAATTTGAATATTTTTATTTTTTATTGTATTAATAAGCGCCTTGGTAATTTGCATATGTCCAGTTAAAAACAGATAAATCCGCACCTACTGTTTGACTTCCAGCTGTTACCGATGTTGTCCAATTTGTTGCATCAGTCGCTATATTTGAAGCAACTTGAGAATCTGAATGATCTTGAAAAATGTCAGTTATTGCAACACCATCAGGTAAAACAATTTCCCAATTACTAAAAGTAATTTTTCCATCAACATAATTTTGTGCAACATTATCTTGTTTTAAACGAACGTATGAAGTTGTTTTAAAATCATAAGCATAAATATTGTTTAAATGTCCTTCAGCACCACTTCTTAAATCACAATATTTTCCGCCAGGCGCATTTTGATTTCCTTTTAAAGTGATATTGTTTAGTGTAAATTGAGCCTGATAAATTCCTTCACCTCCATCAATTTCTAATGCACTATCAGAAGTATTTCCTTCAATAACCATTGAATTACTAATTGTTCCAGAATAACCTTGGTCAATGTCTAACCCGTCATCACCTTGCCCCCACACCAATATGTTTGAAGGGCTAACAGTACCTCCAAAAAATTCAACGCCATCATCAAGATTTCCTGTTATTTCAATATTTTTTATGGTTGTACCGCTTCCAACAGCGCCTAATGTTAAACCATTTATTTCATTTCCAGCACCAATTTCTGCACCTCCATGTCTTATAGAAATATATTCAAAATTTCCTGAATTATCGGTATCATCCAAGCCTCCATAAAGTCCGAATGCATCACTTGCAGGAATACCTTCAATTTGAAATTCATTAACATCACCACTTAAAGAAGCTTTTGCTTTTCCTAAAATTATAACCCCTCCCCATAGTGAATTGTCATTTACAGTTAAATTTGTGCCAAATTTTTCACCTAGTTGAATATTGTCATTTATTGAAGTAAATATAATTGGTTGATCAGGTGTGCCTACGGCATTTATTTTCCCTCCTCTAGCAATAATTAGCGCTGTAGCAAGAGATCCAGACCCTTCTTTTCCTTTTATTATAGTTCCTTTTTCAATGGTTAATGTTACTCCATCTTCAACCACAACTTTGTTGTTTAACACCCATATTTTGTCGTTAGTCCAAGTTGTATTTTGACTTATTAGTCCTGCAATATTTTCTTCGGTTGGAGCACTATCTACAGGGATAATAGGGCTTGTATCTATATTAGAACATGAAGTTAAAATAAGGTTAGTTAAAAATAATACAATAATTAGTTTTTTCATTTTTTTAAAATTAATTGTTTTAATTATTAAATTCATTGGCAAAAGTAGGTCCAATATTATCAGTGTGTTTTATATGAATGTTATTTAAACAGCTTTAAGTTTTAATAAATAGTTAACAATGTAAAATAAAGGTTAACATAAGTGGTGTGACTTAGCTAATGTTTTGGTAATCAATTACATGTGTGAATATGTAGCAGTTAGAAAAGTAGAGGTGCCCTTTCAAAAAAAGACACTAATTAAGTGAAGTAATTGAATAATTATTATTAATGATGGAAGCATTCAAAGTTTGATTTAAATTGGTTTCGGTATTATCTTTAACAATAACATTAACTACTTTTTTGGTATCGTAACCAATAAAATCAAATAACAAAGTATAAGTGCCAGGTTTTAATTTAAGTTTATATTTTCCTTTGGTGTTGGTGTTGATTGATTTTGCTAATTCTTTAACAGTTATCTTAGCAAAAACTAGGGGCGTTTTCTCTAATTCACCATCTAAAACAATACCTTTTACAATTCCATTTTTAATGGTTTCAGCAAAAAAGGAGTTTACCTTAAAATTTTGTGAATTTGCAGAAAATGTTATAAATGTTAAAAAGAAAAGTAACTTTAACTTCATTTATCTAAAATTTTATACAAATAAAAGGCACCTATGTTAAGTAATAGTTAACTAAAAATTAAAATTATATAATTTAATTATCAATTATTAATTCAAATTTAAGAGAGATTATTTTAAATTAAATATATTGCGATTAAATAATAAAAATATGAATTGGGAACAATTACTTTCTTTAAAACGATTTGGTGATACCGAGATTAGACATCGAAAAAATCAAGATGAAACAAGATTGGGTTTTGAGGTAGATTATGATCGTATAATTTTTTCAGACTCCTTCAGAAGTTTACAAGATAAAACTCAGGTAGTTCCTCTTTCAAAAACCGATTTTGTGCATACGCGTTTAACACATAGCTTAGAAGTAAGTGTCGTTGCTCGTTCGCTTGGAAGAATAGTTGGAGAGCAGGTGCTAAAAAAGCATCCAAATTTAGTTAAACAAGGCTATAAAATGAATGATTTTGGTGCTATTGTTGCCACGGCTGCTTTGGCACATGATATTGGAAATCCTCCTTTTGGGCATAACGGTGAAAAAGCCATTGGAGAGTATTTTAAGAATGGAAATGGGCAAAAATATAAAGACTTCCTCAATAAAAAAGAATGGCAGGATTTAATTGATTTTGAAGGGAATGCTAACGGGTTTAAAATTCTAACAGAAAATAAAGAAGGTATTGAAGGCGGTTTGCGGTTGTCTTATGCAACACTTGGAGCTTTTATTAAATATCCTAAAGAGTCATTACCTAAAAAACCTACAAATGAAATAGCAGATAAAAAATATGGAATCTTTCAGTCTGAAATACCTTTTTTTAATGAAGTGGCACAAGAATTAGGGTTGAAAACTTCAGGAGAAAAAGGGAGTGTAGCATTTAAAAGACATCCTTTGGCATATTTAGTGGAAGCAGCAGACGATATTTGTTATACTATTATCGATTTTGAAGATGGTATAAACTTAGGCCTAATTGAAGAAGAATTTGCCCTAGAATACTTGATAAAATTAGTAAAAGACACCATTAATTCTAAAAAATACCATCAATTAAAATACAAGAAAGATCGTTTAAGTTATTTACGTGCTTTAGCAATAGGAACACTTATAAAAGAAGCAGCAACAGTTTTTTTGAAGAATGAAGCAACAATTTTAGAAGGAGAATATCCACACTCTTTACTTGAAAAATGCAATTATGAAGCTCAAATAAATGATATTATTAAATTGAGTGTTGAAAAAATTTATAAAAGCAGAGAAGTTGTTGAAAAAGAATTAGCAGGATATACAATAATAACAAAATTATTAGAAGTATTTATTGAAGCAACAAACAACGCTCATAAAGGTTCTTTAACAAATTATGATAAATTAATACTATCTTTGCTTCCTGAGAATGTACAGAAACCAAAAGAAACACAATATCTTAGGCTTTTAAGTATGTGTGGTTATGTGTCTAGTTTAACCGATGGTTTTGCCTTACAACTGTACAAAAAACTAACAGGAAATTAAAAATAAACCCAAATTACTTGATTTAAAAATACACCACAATGAAAAATAAATTTCTTTTTTTTTTAATACTATTCTTTGCTGTCTTTCTAATTTACAATTTTAATAATTCTAAATTAGAAAAAACAAAAACAACCATTGTAAAGCTCAGAAAACAACACGAATATTTCTTAAAAAACAGCCCATTTAAGAAAACATTACAACTTTCAAAAAAAGAAAGGAAAACAAAGGGAATTCCTCCCAATAAATATTTTGAAAGGCAATGGGAGTTAACTATGGATCCTGTATCAGGAAAACCACACCCAGAGAGGTTATTTGCATTACAAGAGTCTTTACGTTTAAAAAGCACTGTAAGTAAAGTTCCAGGATCTGCAGCTTGGAATAATTGGGAAGAAAGAGGGCCAAATAATGTTGGAGGAAGAACAAGAGCTATTATGTTTGACCCTAATGATGTAACAAATAAACGAGTTTTTGCAGGAGGTGTAAGTGGAGGATTATGGGTTAATAATGATATTACCAATGAAGACTCAAGCTGGGAAATAGTTGATATGCCTCAAAATTTAGCAATAAGTGTTATAACTTATGACCCAAATAATACAAATATTTTTTATTTAGGTACGGGTGAATCATATGTAGCTGGAGGTGTTAATGGTAATGGATTATGGAAATCAATAGATGGAGGTGCTAATTGGTCAAAAATATTTGGAGGAATAACAGGTGAAACAACTTTTCAAACCAATCTAAAACTTATTGTGAATTATCCAGGTTCAATTACCGGAGAGTATCAGGTTACTTCTGCAGCTTTTGGGCCACGTATAACATCAATAACAGGAAATTTAGTATTATCAGATGATAGTTCAGCATTACCAACAGAAGCTTGTAATGCTCTTACAAATAATTCTGAAATTAGCGGAAATATTGCTGTTGTAGAAAGAGGGAATTGCACATTTGTATCTAAGGTTAAAAACGCTCAAGATGCAGGGGCAATTGCAGTACTTGTGGTTAATAATGTTGTTGGCCCACCTATTTCTTTAGGAGGAGATGATAGTACAATTACGATACCTTCTATAATGATTTCAAAAGAAGAAGGGGAATTAATTATGCAACAATTAGACAATGGTGTTAATGTTACAATAGAAGCCGTTGATTCGCCTTTTTCAGGATCATTTGTGACTCCTGGAATTCAACATATAAATGATATTAAAGTAAGAGACATTGGAGGTGGAAATAGTGAAGTATATGTTGCTGTAGGAGAGTCGTATTTTTCAAATTCAACACCTGTATCTTTACTAGGCGTTCAAGAATATGGTCTTTATAAATCAGACAACGAAGGGGTAAGTTGGTCAGAAGTTATATTGCCAACAACGGTAGAAGGTAATAAATATGTACCAAATGATATAGAAATAGGAGTTGATAATACTATTTGGGTATCAACAAATAATAGTATTCTTTTTGGTGATGGAGGAGGAGCAATTCTTTCTTCAACAGATGGTAATACATTTACTGTAAAACATGCCATTGCTAATGGTAGTAGAACTCAAATCTCAGTTTCAAAATTAGATGCAGGTATTATATATATTTTAGCAGAACTTGGAAGTGGAGGTAGCGCTCCTATTTATTTAGCTAAAACAGATGATGCTTTTACAACAGTAAATGAATTGACACCTCCAGTAGATGCAGATACTGGAATTCCAGCTAATGATTTTACTAGAGGTCAGGCTTTTTACAATTTAATGATTGAAGTTGATCCTGTTTCTGACAATATTGTTTATGTTGGAGGAATAGATTTATTCAGATCCTCTGATGGAGGTACAAATTGGTCTCAAATTTCTAAATGGTCAAATAATAATAATTTAGCTTTTCTAGGTGTTCCAACAGTTCATGCAGATCATCATATTTTAGTTTTTAATCCAGAAGATTCTAATCAGGGAATTTTTGGTACAGATGGAGGTATTTATTATGGAAATGATTTAACCAACGCAACCTTATCAACATCTGCTATTTCTAGTCGGAATAAAAATTACAATACACTTCAATTTTATAATGGTTCAATAGGGTCAGATCTTTCTTCAGAAAAATTAATTGCAGGAGCACAAGATAATGGAGCGCAATTTATCAATAACGCTTCTTCAGGTATTAATGCTTCAATAAGAGTGACAGGAGGAGATGGTGCATATATATTTATAGATAAGGATAATGAGTACATAGTAACATCATATGTTTATAATAATTATTTTTATTTAGATTATAATACAGGTGCTTTTAAGTATACTATTGCAGAAAATGATGATGATGGGGACTTCATAAATCCAGCAGCATTGGATAGTGATAATAATATTTTATATACTTCGGGGAATAATAAAATTTATAGGTATACATTAAGTGCTGCCAGTGCAACTAGTTCAACAATGACAAACAGTTTGTTAACTGCATCACCAACAGCATTTAAAACTTCAACATTTACAACCACTACTTTATTTGTTGGTACTGAAAACGGTAAATTACTCAAGTTAACAAACGCGAATATAGCTGGAAGTATAGGAGGAACTGTTTGGGTTGACATTACAGGAGATATGTTTTATGGAAGTATATCTTGTATAGAATTAGGAGAAACAGAAAATGATATTATGGTTACATTCCATAACTATGGAATAACAAGTGTTTATTATACTCAAGATGGTGGTAACACTTGGCAAAATAAAGAGGGAAATTTACCTGATTTACCTGTTAAAGCAGTTCTAATGAATCCTTTGAATTCTAATGAAGTAATTCTTGGAACAGATTTAGGGGTGTGGGGAACTTCTAATTTTAATGACGCAAGTCCAACATGGTTTCAATCTCAAAATGGAATGAAAGATGTTCAAGTTACGAGTTTTGATATTAGAAAATCTGACAATATGGTTTTAGCTTCAACCTATGGAAGAGGAATGTTTACAGCTAAATTCACTGTTGATAATTATAATGATGATGATGATAATGATACTGTAATTAATGGTTTAGATTTATGTGCAAATACACCCACAGGAGAAATTGTGGATGCAAATGGTTGTTCGGAGAGTCAAATAGATGATGATAACGATGGAATAATGAACAACTTAGATGTTTGTCCTAACACTCCAGTAGGTGATGTTGTAGATGGAACAGGTTGTTCAATATTTAGCTTACCCTCTAACAATTTTAGCATAGAAACAATAAGTGAAACATGTTCTAATAGTGATAATGGACAGATTGTTATCCAAACAGTAGAGTCACATAGTTATGTAACTACCATTAATGGGATTATCTATAATTTCACAGAAGATTTAACAGTTGATAATTTGGTGCCAGGAATATATAATTTCTGCATAACAGTTACAGGAGAAACCTACGAACAATGTTTTGTTGTAGAAGTAAAAGAAGGCACAACAATCTCGGGTAAATCGAGTGTAACATCAGGAAAAGCTACAGTAGAAATAGAAGAAGGTACAGCACCATTTACTATTTATGTAAACGGAAAAGAAACATTTGAAACAAATTCACCAATATTTAATATTGATGTAAAACCAGGTGATATGGTTGAGGTAAAAACGGCAGTAACTTGCGAAGGAACTTATTCAAAAAATATAGAATTATTAGATGCTATTGTAGCGTATCCAAACCCAACAAGAGGAAATATTGAGATTGCATTACCAATTTCAGAACAAGAAGTAAGCATTGAACTATACAATATCCATTCACAATTAATTTTTAAAAACGTATACTCAATAGTTTATGGAAAAGTTCAATTAGATTTAACAACAATTCCTTCAGGAGTATATATTGCAAAAGTAATATTAGATAAACCTCTAACGGTAAAAATAATAAAACAATAAAGAAAATGAAAAAAACACTATATACATTAGCATTAAGTATATTCATTTGGTCTTGTGGTGGTAGTGGCGGAGAAGATACTCCAACACCTCCCCCAACATCAACAAACAACGCGCCAACAGTACCAACGCTGGTTTATCCAACAAATAATTTGTTATGTATAAATAATGTACTAGATTTTAATTGGAATGCATCAACAGATTCAGATGGAGATACTATTACCTACCAAGTACAGGTAGCCAAAGATGCAGGGTTTACCCAATTAACTCATACGGTAACAGAATCAACAACATTAAGAACCTTATCATTGGAAAAGGGAATTGCGTATTATTGGAGAGTAAAGGCAACAGATAGTAAAAACTTATCAAGTGCATATTCAGTAACCAATCAATTTTATACAGAAGGAGAAGGGGTATCAAATTATTTACCATTTTCACCAATACTAGTAGCACCAACATTAAATTCAATAGTTACTAGTACTACAGTAACATTACAATGGACAGCAGATGATGTTAATACAACCGACATTTTAACTTATGATGTTTATTTTGGAACAGACCGGGCTAATTTAAGCATTGCATTAGCAGACCAAACAGAAACTAGTTTTGAAACTCCAACCCTAACAGCATCTACTACTTATTATTGGAACGTAGTTGTTAAAGATGGTCAGGGAGGGCAAACTATTGGTCAAATATGGAATTTTGTAACTGACTAATAATTATGTTTTTTTACGATAAAATATTAACAAACATATATTTACTTGATATTAAAAAGTAAAATGATATTTTTGCACTTATGAAACTTAAATTGAAGAATAGGTTATCTTTTATAATAATAGTTACTATTATTACATTGATATCAATAAATTATATAATAAAATTTAATGATTTCAATCAAGTATTAACAAATGCGGAAAAACTTAGAGAACAATACGAATACTTTTTAAAAAATAGTCCATTTAAAAAAACCTTGAGTTTAACGAAGAAAGAACGTATAGAACAAGGTTTGCCTCCCAACAAATATTATGAACGCGAGTGGGAGTTAACTATGAATCCGGCAACGGGTAAACCAGAACCAAATAAAATATTTGCCCTTCAAAAAAGATTAAAAGATAAGTCTTTGAGTAAAAGAAATCCTGGAGATGCAGTTGATAATGCTTGGGTAGATAGAGGGCCAAATAATGTGGGAGGAAGAACACGTGTTGTGTTGTTTGACCCGAATGATGCTACCAATAAAAGAGTTTTTGCTGGTGGAGTAAGTGGAGGTCTATGGGTAAACCCAGATATAACGAATGCAAGTTCTACGTGGACACTGGTTCCAGGAGTGCCAGGAAATATGAATATTTCTTGTATCACTGTAGATCCAAACGATTCTAATATCTGGTATATAGGAACAGGAGAACAATATACATTTGGTGCTGCTGTAGGTAATGGTGTATATAAAACAACAGATGGAGGAGCAAATTGGACTAACATTCCAGTACAAGTTGCGGGGGGAGGCAATTCAGGTAATTTATTAGCAGGTATTTATTTTATCAACGATATTATTGCTTGGGATAATGCTGGTACCACAGAAGTTTTTATAGGGGTTGGAGGTCATGTTTATGGTGATTCTGCCAATCCATCAAATTGGTTAGGTTTACAGTCTGCAGGATTGTATAGAACTGCTGATGGTGGAGCAAATTGGAGTAGAATAGAATCTGCAAATATGAGTTTTACCTACTCTAGTTATACGTTTTATTATATCCCAAATGATTTAGAGATTTCTGCTAATAATACACTTTGGATGGGTAGCATAACTACTCCAGGAACTGGTGGTTTGGGTGGGGGAAAAGTTTTTAGTTCAACAGATGGAACAACGTGGACTGAGGCAGCAACCTCGCCATTAACAACTTCTGATAGAGTTGAGTTAGCAGTTTCAGCAAGCAATGCTAACAAATTATATGCGTTAACAGAAGGTGACGATGGTACAGACTCTCCCCCACCTCATATTTATGTAACTACAGATGCCTTTGCAACTACAACAGAATTAGCGAAGCCTGATGATGCTGATACGGGTATTTCAGCTGCAGATTTTACAAGAGGACAAGCATTTTACGATTTGGTTATTGAAGTTGACCCTACCGATGACACTATTGTTTATGTAGGCGGTATCGATTTATTTAGAACAACACAAGGAGAAAACACGAGTTTGGCAACAGATTGGAAACAAATTTCACGATGGACATCAATTAATCCAAATTTGGATGGACTGACTTGTTCTGTAGTTCATGCAGATCAACACGCATTTGTGTTTAGACCTGGAGCAAATAACGAAGCTGTTATTGGCGGTGATGGAGGTGTTTACTACGCTTCTAGTTTATCTACGGCAGAAACAAATGATGTGTTTACCGCAATGAATACAGACTATAATGTGACCCAGTTTTACTATGGAGGTTATGAGTTTGAACAAAATTCGACTAAAGAATTAATTATAGCAGGAGCACAAGACAATGGTTCTCAATTTATAAATGGAGTTAGTGCAGGAGCAAATTCAAGTTTTGATGTATTTGGTGGGGATGGTGCATATAGTACTATTGACAAAGATGGTAATTATATGATTATTTCTTATGTTTATAATATGCACTATTACTATAATTTACCATATAACGGAACTGGATACTATATTGAAAACTGGCAGGATGTTGGAACAAATAAAGAAGGAGATTTTATCAACCCGGCAGGATTAGATCATAATTTAAATATAATGTATTCTAACGGAACAAACACAACAACTGGAGCGAAACAAATAAACAGATATATTTTAGGAAGTGCTAGTGCTACAAAAGCACAATTAACAAATGCTTTATTAACAGGTTCACCTACCGCTTTTAAAGTATCACCATATACTACAGCAAGTACTACATTACTTGTGGGTACAGATGATAGTAAATTGTTAAAATTAACCAATGCAGATGGAACACCAACTTGGACCGATATTTCTGGAGGGTCGTTTGTTGGAAGTATTTCTGCTATTGAATATGGAGCTACTGAAAATGATATTTTTGTAACATTTCACAATTATGGTGTTACCAGTGTTTGGTACAGTGCTGATGGTGGAACTACTTGGCAAAATAAAGAAGGAGATTTACCCGATATGCCTGTAAAATGTATTTTGCAAAATCCGTTAGTTTTAAATGAAGTAATAGTTGGTACAGAATTAGGAATATGGTCAACGGTTAATTTTAATGATGCATCTCCAACTTGGGTATCTTCTTACAATGGAATGCAAGATGTTAAAGTAGTTGATTTAGATTTACGTATAGCAGATAATAGTGTGTTAGCAACAACATTTGGAAGAGGAGTTTTTACTGGGCAATTTACAGCTACTGATTTTACAATTACAACAGCAAACAGTACCGTTACAACTTGTACACCCAGTGATGCTGTTTTCAATTTCGATTTTAATGCAAATGCTTCGTATAACACCGTAACTACTTTTTCAGTAACAGCTGGAGCACCAACAGGAGCATCTATAACTTTCAATCCAACCTCATTAAGTGCAGCCGGTACTTTTACAATGACAGTTGGAAATATAGGTTCAGTAGCAATTGGAGATTATACAATCACAGTTACAGGAACAGGGAATCAAACAAATTCTATTGATGTAATTTTAAAAGTACGCGACACCTCTATTGGTACTGTAACAACGGTAGCTCCTGTAAATGAAGCTACAGGAATTGCTATTTCCAATCTTGTTTTTGATTGGAATGCAGATGCAAGTGCAACTTCTTATGATATTGATATTGCTACAGATGCAGGTTTTTCAACAATTATTGAAACAGCAAATGCTACAACTAATTCATATACAAGTACTTCAATACTTAATATTGGTACCGTTTATTATTGGAGAGTAAGAGCAAAAAATGATTGTGTTACAGGAACTTATTCTATTACACAAAAATTTCAAACAGCAATTACATGTAATACATTAACAAATAGTACAAGTGTAGATATATTAGATAATACAATAGTCTCATCAAAAATAACGGTTGCAGATAATATAACAGTTAGTGATATTAATGTTACTATTGATATAAGTCATACATATATTCAAGATTTAGTAATCTCAGTAATTGCCCCTGATGCAACTGAAATAGTATTATTTGATAGAGAGTGTAATGGTGAAAATGATATTTCGGTTACTTATGATGATGCAGCTGCAGCAACAATTACTTGTGCTGCCCCTGTAACTGGAACAAATATTCCAACAAATCTTTTGTCTGGTTTTAATGGAAAATCTTCCCTCGGAGATTGGACTTTAAAAGTTGAGGATAAAGCAGGAGGAGATGAAGGAACAATTAATAGTTGGTCTATTGAAATTTGTCAAAACCAAACAACTACAAATTCAACCTTTACAAACACACCTTTAACAGTTGGTACAAGTCCGTATATTTTACAACAGGCAGAAACTGAAGCAACAAGCGGTGGAGCGCCTGTTGATGAGGTATTTATGTTAGCTGAATTACCAACAAAAGGCGATGTAAAATTAAATAATGTAGCTTTATCATTAGGAGAAACATTTACGCAAGCAGATATTAATGCAGGAATTGTAACCTATGCAAATACAAGCGGAATAAATGGCACAGATTTTTTTAAAGTAGATATTACCAATGCAACAAATGGGTTTTTACCAAACCAGCAAATTAATATTACAATTGATGCTACTTTAGGTGTAGATGATAATTTCTTTAAAAAAACAGGAATTTCAGTTTTTCCTACGGTATCAGAAGGTAATTTTTCAATTTCTTCAAGTAAGTTTATTGGAAAAACAACTATTGAGTTGTATACCATTATGGGACAAAAAGTATTTGTTAAACAATTGAGTTTTGATAGAGGTAATATTGAGCACATTAACGCAAATCATTTAGCTTCTGGAGTCTATATTTTAAAGTTAACTTCTGAAGCATTACAAGGAAGCAAAAAAATAATTATAAAGTAATTAACTTAATTTCAATATAAAATCTTTAATTTTTTCTTTTGATAAATGAAGATTGTCAAATAATTCTCCAACTTTACCATGCTCAATAAAGTTATCAGGAATACCTAGTTGTTTTATCGCCTTATTAATGTAGTTATGCTGCTGAGAGAATTCTAGCACAGCACTTCCAAAACCACCTATAATTGTTCCATCTTCAATGGTAATTATAGTATTGAATTTTTTGAATATAGTATGAAGTAAATCTGCATCTAAAGGTTTTATAAAACGCATATTGTAATGGGCAATTTTATTTTGAGGAAGCTCTTTTATAACCTCAATAATAGTATTTCCAATAGTTCCAATACTTAAAATAGCTATATCACTTCCTTCAGAGATACATTTTCCTTTTCCAATTTCAATTTTATGCATTAGCTGTTTCCAATCAATAATGGTTCCCCGTCCTCTTGGATAACGAATTGCTAACGGAAAATCTATTCCTAATTGAGCGGTGTACATTATATTACGCAGTTCAATTTCATTCAAAGGAGCAAAAATTACAATATTTGGAATACAACGCAAGTAGGCAATGTCAAAAACACCATGATGCGTTGCACCATCTTCGCCAACAATTCCAGCTCTATCTATGCAAAAAATTACAGGTAAATTTTGTAAGGCAACATCATGAATTATTTGATCGTAAGCACGTTGTAAAAACGTTGAGTAAATAGTACAATAAGGAATTAATCCTTGCGTTGCCATTCCTGCAGCTAAAGTTACTGCATGTTGTTCAGCAATACCAACGTCAAAAGCTCTTTCAGGTAACTCTTCAAGCATTATTTTTAAAGAACTTCCTGTAGGCATGGCTGGTGTAATTCCTACTATTTTAGTGTTCTTTTTAGCTAATTCTACAATGGTTTCTCCAAAAACATCTTGAAATTTTGGAGGCTGATTTTCAATGGTATTTGCAATTCTTTCACCAGTAATTTTATTAAACTTACCAGGAGAATGATAGGTGATTTGATCTTGTTCGGCTTTTTTTAACCCTTTTCCTTTTGTCGTGATTATATGCAAAAACTTAGGCCCTTTTATAGATTTTAAACGTTCTAATTCGGTAATAATTGCTGCAATATTATGCCCATCAATTGGGCCCGAATAATTAAAGTTTAAGGCTTCAATAATATTATTTTTCCGAACTTTTTTACCTGCTTTTACATTGGTAAAGTAATTTTTTAAAGCACCAACACTAGGGTCAATTCCCATAGTATTGTCGTTTAAAATTATGAGAAAATTAGCATCAGTTACGCCCGCATGATTCAATCCTTCAAAAGCCATGCCACTTGCAATAGAAGCATCTCCAATAATAGCAATATGATGTTTTTTAAAATCACCTTTTAATTTTGAAGCAATAGCCATACCTAACGCTGCTGAAATAGATGTTGAAGAGTGCCCCGTTCCAAAAGCGTCATAGCTACTTTCTTTTCTATTTGGAAAACCAGAGATACCATTCAATTGTCTGTTTGTGTGAAATGTTTTCCTTCTTTCAGTTAAAATTTTATGTCCGTATGCTTGATGACCAACATCCCAAATTAATATATCTTTTGGAGTGTTAAAAACATAATGCAAAGCAATAGTTAGCTCAACAACACCCAAGCTAGCACCTAAATGTCCTTCTTTTGTTGCAACAACATCAATAATAAAATCACGTAATTCTTGTGCAACTTGAGAAAGTTGTTTTTGATTAAGAGTTCGTAAATCTTCAGGATTATTTATATGATTTAATAAATTTGGTTTCATCTGTTCAAACGTTATTTTTTAGAGGTAACAGATGGCGTTTATTTTTCATAATTTTATAGGTATCAAAATTTGTATTGCTAAGTTCATTCATTACAAAATTACAATATTTAAATTGTACGTTGAATTAAAAAAATTACTTTTGAAGTATGATGAAACCTTTTGATGATATTTATTTTATGAAAAGAGCATTACATGAAGCTCAATTGGCCTTTGATAAAAACGAAGTACCTATTGGTGCTGTTATTGTAATGAAAGATCAAATTATTGCAAGAGCTCATAATTTAACAGAAACGCTAAATGATGTCACAGCACATGCTGAAATGCAGGCTTTTACAGCTGCAGCTGATTTTTTAGGAGGAAAATATTTAAAAGAATGTACGTTGTATGTAACATTAGAACCTTGTCAAATGTGCGCAGGAGCAAGTTACTGGACTCAAATAGGAAAAATTGTATACGGTGCTTCTGAAGAAAAAAGAGGATTTTTAGCTTTAAAAACAACGTTACATCCTAAAACAAAGGTTTTGGGAGGTGTTTTAGAAGAAGAAGCGGTTACTCTTTTAAAACGTTTTTTTATTGAAAAGCGTAATTTAAATTAAATGAGTTTATTTACTTCTGTTTTCTAAATCTTTTTTAAATTTTTCAAATGTAAAATCACTAATTTTTTTGTTTTTGTACCGATGATAAATAAATAGAGGCATATAAATAAAAGCAATTGCAGAAACACTTAGTCCAATTACAAGTTCACTATTGGTATTTCCTAAACTTTTAATATAGAAACCATACCCCAATATTCCCAAGATAAGTACTAAAAGAAAAGTTAATAGATATTTCATAAAGAAAGTATTTTTAGTTGCTATTGTAAAATTAATAAAAATTATAAATTAGCTGTAACATCAATTAGTTTTCTTCTGTAGGCAGTTAGTAAACGAGATTTTGACATAAAGCCAAAGTATTTACCATTTTTAAGAACTACTAAATTCCAAGCTCCACTCATTTTAAATTTATTTAGAATTTCTTCTGCAGAATCTTTTTCATAATAAATAATATCAGATGCGCTATGCATTAAACTTTTAACTTTAACTTTGTTATATAAATCCTTATCAAACATAATACTTCTAATATCATTTAGGGTTAGAATTCCTAAAAACTCATGTTCTTCATTAACTACAGGAAAATGATTACGTGATGATTTTACAACGGCATTATTTACAACTTCTCCTAAGGTCATTTCAGGATATAATAAAACGAAATTAGTTTCAATTAGCTTATCTAAATCTAACATCATTAAAACATTTTTGTCTTTATTATGAGTTATTAATTCACCTCTTCTAGCTAGTTCAGCAGCATAAATATTATGTGGAACATATATTTTTGTAATTATAAAAGAAATAGAAGCAACAATCATTAAAGGAACAAAAAGTTCATATCCTCCTGTAATTTCTGCAATTAAAAATATAGCAGTTAAAGGGGCTTGTAACACTCCGGCCATTAAACCAGCCATACCAACCATGGCAAAATTGGTTAAAGATAACTGATGACTAAATATATTACTGTAATTTACAATTATTGCAAATACATAGCCCGAAATACTTCCGGTGAAAAGAGTTGGAGCAAACACACCTCCAATACCACCAGCTCCAAAAGTTAAAGACATGGCTACTACTTTGAAAACAATTAGCCCTATAAGAAGCAGTATAATAATCCAAATATTATTTATTTCTGTCTGAAAAATATTATTTATAATAACATTTCCAACATTACCCTTTAAAATGTTATTGATGGTTTCATACCCTTCTCCAAAAAGAGGTGGGACAAAATAAACCATTATACCAATTAAAAAACCCCCAATCAAAAGCCTTTTATAAGGATTTGCAAATTGTTTAAACTTATCATCAATTGCGAAGTATGCTTTACTAAAATAAATAGAAATTGCGGCAGTTACAACACCTAAAAAAATATAAAATAAAACATCATTTAAAATAAATTTATCTTGTATTTGAAAATGGAGTAGTACGTCATCTCCCAAAAAGAAATAGGAAGTTAAAATAGCAGTAATGGATGCTAATAATAAAGGAATCATTGAAGCTAAAGTAAGTTCTAAACTAAATATTTCAACGGCAAAAACAATGGCAGCAATAGGGGCTTTAAAAATTGATGACATGGCTCCTGCAGCAGCAGCTCCAATTAACAATGTTCGGGTAGTTTGATTTAAATGAAATAATCGAGCAAAATTAGAACCTAATGCCGCTCCTGTAGCCACGGTTGGGCCTTCCAGTCCAACAGAACCCCCAAAACCAACTGTTAATGGTGCCGTAATTAAAGATGCCCACATTTGATGCCTAGACATAATTCCCTTTTGTTTGGAAATAGCATATAAAGTTGAAGGGATTCCATGCCCTACCTTTTTCTTTACTAAATACTTAATTACAAACAATACAATTAATAATCCTATAATTGGAAATATAAAGTAAAATGCCTGATGAATATCTCTAATAAACTCACCTTCTAATAAACGTTGTATAAAATGAGTAATATTTTTTAAAACAACAGCTCCTAAACCTGCTAATAAACCTATAACGGCACTGGCGATTTGGATAAACTGTTTATTAGAGATATGTTGATACCTCCATTTTAAAAATTTTCGAAATAAAATTTTAGAATTAAACAACATTTTTATTTTATAAAATAAGAAAGTGCAAAAGTATCAAAATAAAGTAGTAAGCTACTAGTTTAAAACAGTTTTTACATTTTTTTTTACCTTTCTTTTTATGTTTTTCACAACACTTCTCTTTTATTGAGTTTTTTGTACTATGGCTACTCTTAGTAAACCATTCAAAATCGTACTTAAAAATAGTTAAGGGTTTATGATTTGATACACAGGTTATTTAGAATAAATTTAAACAAAAATACAAATACTTTGAAAATCAGTATACTAAAAATAAGAATTTTACTTAAACTAAACTATTATAATATAAATAAGGACTTATATTATCAATCTAACCCCGCCTAATTCTTCTATTTTATAAGGAAATTTATCACTAGGTGATCCAATAAACATAAAATTAATAGGAATATTCCATTTTTTAGAAAGTTCTTTAATAAGTTCTGGACTAAATTTTCCTTCAACTATTAAAAACTCAATAGCTATTTCAGGATATTCTCTATCTAGAAAATCTATTTCTTGAGGTAAATTTTCAGGAACTTTTTGGCCTTTCTCTAAAGCAATAACAATTTTAATTTTTTTAGTATGCTCATTTTTTAAGATATAAAGCATCACTTTATTTAATGTAGATATTTTATCTCCTTTGGTAAAAAACACAAATTCTTGCGAATTTATTTTATTAATGGTCTTTAAGATTTTTTTATCAGTTTTTAAAACAAAATTACGAACAGGATCAAAAATAGTATGCATTACATTTAATAAGAATGTTAATAAAACAGTTCTATTTAACATAAAAATAATAAAGAGAATAGTTGGTATAAAGTAGTCTAGGAAAATAGTTAAATTACTTGGTAAACCATCCTTAGGTTCCATAATTATATTTCCAATAAGTGCTAAACTAACAGCACTAATCGCAATTATAACAGCAAGCCATGAAGCTTTCTCAGGTCTTGGTAATTTACTCCTTTTAACTTTTAATAAAATATTACCTACTCCAAATAAAACCATTACTGATAAAAATGAAATAGTATAAACACCTGCCAATAATTTTACATTTCCATTGGTAATAAGCAATACTGAAACGGATAAAAAGAAAAACATTAATATTATTCTGTAAGAACTTCCCTTTTTATTCTTTTTTAAGAAAAATTGAGGTAAAATTCTATCTAAGGTCATGCGTTCTAATAATCCAGATACTCCAACAAAACTTGTAAGAACTGCACCACTTAAAACTAAAAAAGCATCAATTGATATCAAAACAGCCACCCATTTACCTCCAACGTGTTTTCCCATTTCTACCAATAACGTATTTTGGTATTCGGGACTTTGCAGTATAGGAATTGTGAATAATGCTAATGCAAATATTGCCATAAGCGGATTTATAATACTTACTATAGACCACATATTTTTTAGTGTTTTTGGAAAAACTCCTTTTTGTTGTTCTTCAACAAAATTAGCAGAGCTTTCAAATCCTGAAACACCTAACATTGAAGCTGCAAAACCAAAGAATATAGCATTGGAGATACTACCTCCATTTCCTGAGAAATGCCAATTTTCTAAAAATAACTCAATTCCATTGTTACTTAAAAAATAAATAATAAATCCACTTAATATTACCAATGAAGACAAGTGAAATAAGAAAATTCCTATGGCAACTTTGGCAGATTCAGTTATTCCACCAATAGTAAGAGATGCAAATATAGCAAGCAATACAATTGTTGCAATAATTATAGGCATAGATGGAATTAAATGGTGTAAATAGTGAATGGCTTCATTTGCTGAAATCACTGCTGTAGCCATATATGAAAGTAATGTTAAAGCAGCTGCAAAAGACGCCATACCTTTACTTGTAGTGTTTAATAAGGCGTTGTACGCACCTCCATTTAGAGGTAACGCCCCTACAACTTCTCCATAAATTTTTCGAAATAAAAACAACACTAATGATACAATAAGTAATGTAATCCAAGCGTATTGCCCCGCAAAAGCAATGGCCAATGCTGAAACATACAATACAGAAGAACTTATATCATTTCCACAAATAGCTGTGGCTGCTAATTCATTTAATTTTTTATGAATTTTAGTTCCCATGGTTAAATATATTCTCTATAAATTTAGCTTTAAATGTAGTTCTTTTAATTGTTCATCATCAATTTTAGAAGGAGCATCAATCATTACATCTCTACCACTATTGTTTTTAGGAAATGCAATAAAATCACGAATGGTCTCTTGTCCACCTAAAATAGCAACCAATCTATCTAATCCAAAAGCCAAACCACCGTGTGGAGGTGCACCATATTCAAAGGCATTCATTAAAAATCCAAATTGTTCTTTTGACTGTTCAGGTGTAAACCCTAAATGATTAAGCATTAAAGCTTGTGTTTCTTTATCGTGAATACGTATAGAACCACCACCAATTTCATTTCCATTTAACACCATATCATATGCATTGGCACGTACTTTTCCGGGGTCAGTATCTAACAATGCCATATCCTCAGGTTTTGGAGATGTAAACGGATGGTGCATTGCGTGGTAGCGTTCCGTTTCTTCATCCCATTCTAACAATGGGAAATCTACTACCCATAACGGTGCAAATTCTTTTGGGTTACGCAACCCTAAACGTTCAGCTAATTCCATACGCAAAGCACTTAATTGTGTACGAACTTTATCGGTATTACCTGATAAAACACAAATTAAATCCCCTTTTTGAGCTCCTGTAACCTCAGCCCATTTTGCTAAATCCTCTTGGTTGTAAAATTTATCGACGGATGATTTAAAAGTTCCATCATCATTACAACGTGAATACACCATTCCTAAAGCACCAACTTGCGGGCGTTTAATCCATTTAATTAAGTTGTCAATTTCTTTTCTAGTAAATTTATTTCCGCCAGGAACTGCAATACCAACTACCAGTTCAGCATTGTTAAACACACCAAAATCTTTGTGTTGTGTTACCTCATTTAATTCTCCAAACTCCATTCCAAACCTGATATCAGGCTTGTCATTTCCGTATTTTTTCATGGCTTCATCATAGGTTATTCTTGGAAATTCTCCTACTTCAACACCATTAATTTCTTTTAATAAGTGACGAGTTAAGCCTTCAAAAGTGTTTAAAATATCTTCTTGTTCAACAAAAGCCATTTCACAATCAATTTGTGTAAATTCTGGTTGTCTGTCAGCACGTAAATCCTCATCTCTAAAACATTTTACAATCTGAAAATACTTATCCATTCCACCTATCATAAGCAATTGCTTAAAAGTTTGAGGCGATTGTGGTAAAGCATAAAACTGTCCCTCATTCATTCTACTAGGAACCACAAAATCACGGGCTCCTTCGGGAGTAGATTTAATTAAAACAGGAGTTTCAATTTCAATAAAATCATTGTCAGAAAGATATTTACGAACTTCAATAGCTACTTTATGACGAAAAATTAAATTATTCTTAACAGGATTCCTTCGTATATCAAGGTAGCGGTATTTCATTCTAAGCTCATCACCACCATCGGTTTCGTCTTCAATAGTAAAAGGAGGCGTAATAGATTTGTTTAAAACAGTTAGTTCTTTCACTAATATTTCAATCTCGCCTGTATCAATGTTTTTATTTTTAGAAATACGTTCAATAACTTCTCCTTGAATCTGAATCACAAACTCACGCCCTAAAGTTTTTGCCTTTTCCATTATTTCTTTAGGCGTACGTTCTTCATCAAAAATCAATTGTGTTATACCGTAGCGATCACGTAAATCAACCCACATCATAAATCCTTTATCACGTGTTTTTTGTACCCATCCGGCCAAAGTAACTTCCTGACCTATATTTGTTAATCGTAACTCTCCGTTTGAATGTGTTCTATACATTTTTGTATTTTAAAATAAAAAGAAAGTGCAAATTTAATGATTTCCAACATAGTTTGTACAGATAAGTGTTATTTTTTGGGCGTTTCATTTGCAAAAGCAACTGTCAGGCTCTCGCTACTCGCTTTTTTATGCCAAAACCGCAAAAAAAGAGCTCAAAAATTAGCCTGTGCTGAGCGTAGTCGAAGTGCTTCCATCCTTAACGCAAAAGGCATTAAAAATCTTTGTATTTTAGCAAAATAAAACCAGCATCTTAAATTTTGAGATGTGAGGTTACTTCTAAAAAATAACGTTTAAATATATGAAGCCAATTAATATCTCTGAAAAACTCAAACTGTTTAACGAACATTGGACTCCAAAGAAAATAGGAGAATTAAACGGACAACAATTACTACTTGCCAAGCTAAAAGGCGAATTTATTTGGCATACACACGAAAATGAAGACGAGCTTTTTTTTATTATAAAAGGAAGTTTAGTGATAGAATTTAGAGACAGAAAAGTGACTTTAAACGAAGGTGAATTATTAATAATTCCTAAAGGAGTAGAGCACAAACCTATTGCAAAAGAAGAAGTTCAAGTGTTATTATTTGAACCTTTAGCTATTAAACATACAGGAAATGTTGTAAGCAATTTAACTGTTGAAACTTTTGAAACTATTTAATTATGTCTAAGCTTTATTTAGTACCAACACCCATTGGAAATTTAGAAGATATTACACTTAGGGCATTAAAAATTTTAAAAGAAGTTGATTTAATTTTAGCTGAAGACACACGAACAAGTGGAAAATTATTAAAGCATTTTGAAATTACAACACATATGTACAGCCACCATATGCACAATGAACATAAAACAGTTAACAACATTGTACAACGTTTAAAAAATGGCGAATCTATTGCATTAATTTCTGATGCCGGTACACCTGCAATTTCCGACCCAGGGTTTTTACTAACACGTGCTTGTATTGAAAATGAGATTGAAATAGAATGTTTACCAGGAGCCACAGCTTTTGTTCCGGCACTTGTAAATAGTGGTTTACCTAACGATAAATTTGTGTTTGAAGGTTTTCTACCTGTAAAAAAAGGACGACAAACACGATTAATTTTGTTAGCCGAAGAAACCAGAACGATGATTTTTTACGAATCGCCACATAAATTGTTAAAAACATTGACTCATTTTGCGGAATATTTTGGTGAAAATCGTGCTATTTCGGTTTCTAGAGAATTAACCAAGTTGTATGAAGAAACAATTCGAGGAACCGTTTCAGAAGTTATAGAACACTTCACTCAAAAAGCACCTAAAGGTGAATTTGTTATTGTAGTTAGCGGGAAAAAGTAACAAGGTAGTTATGGATAGTTTAGTAGAAAAAATAGAAGCACTTCAAAAAATCTCTCAAGAATTAGAACCATCTTTTAAAGAAAGAGAAAGTTTAAACGAACAAATTAGAGAATTTGCCAATCACTTTCTTGACAATTTAGAAGCTTATCCAGCTTATGTTGAAAAAGATGCGGTTGTTGAAAAACTAACATTTAATTCGGGTAAAAAAACGTTAAAAGAGTTGTTAACCAATTTTAATTCAGAGGTTGTTTTAAAGGGAATTAAACCTGCTTCAGGAAAACATTTAGGGTACGTGCCAGGCGGAGGTATTTATACCGCAGCTTTAGGTGATTTTTTAGCAAGTGTTACCAATGAATATGCCGGAATGTATTACGCTTCCCCTGGCGCAGTTACAATGGAAAATGAGTTGTTAAATTGGATGAAGAAAATTTTTAATTTTCCAAAAGAAGCCGTTGGAAACCTCACTTCAGGAGGTTCAATAGCAAATTTAATTGCGTTAACAGCAGCGAGAGATAAATACCAAATTAAAAATGATAAAATACAAAAAAGTGTTATTTATTTAAGTCCTCAAGCACATCATTGCATCCATAAAGCACTTCGAATTATAGGTTTAGAAGATGTGAAGGTTCGCTTATTGGAATTGGATGAATTTTCAAAAATTAATACGGAAAAATTAGCTGAAATAATTCAAGAAGATTTAAAAAATGGATTAAACCCTTTTATGGTAATAGCATCTGCAGGAACTACAGATACTGGAGCTATAGACCCATTAAGTGCAATAGGAGAAATAGCAAAAAATTTCAATTTATGGTATCATATTGATGCAGCTTATGGAGGTTTTTTTATTTTAACTGAAAGTAAAAAGAAACTTTTCAAAGGGATAGAGTTTGCAGATTCATTGGTTATTGACCCTCACAAAGGATTGTTTTTACCCTATGGAATAGGAGCGGTATTGATTAAAGATAAAAAAGCGGTTTTTCATTCCCATCATTATACCGCAGACTATATGCAAGATGCTAATACAGTAGCTGCTCAAATAAACCCAGCGGATGTTTCACCTGAATTAACAAAACATTATAGAGGGTTAAGAATGTGGTTGCCACTGCAAATACATGGGTTGGAACCTTTTATTGCGAGCCTAAATGAAAAACTACTACTTACCATTTACTTTAGAAATAAATTAAAAATAGCAGGCTTTGAATTAGGGCCAAAACCCGATTTAACGATTAGCTATTTTTGGTATCCTTCAAAAAAAATAGACGAAAATATATTTAATGAGAAGTTAGTCGAATTTATTCATGCAAATGGAGATGTTTTTTTAAGTTCTACTAAAATAGGTGGTAAATTCGTGATACGAATGGCAATACTTTCTGTTAGAACAAAAAAAGAAACTATTGATACTGCTATTGAAATGATTCTAAAATGTCTAATGCAAACAAAAGAGTATTTTTAATAAAGAGACTATTTGAAAAGTGCGTTTTATTGTTGTTTTGTCATTCCTGCGAAGGCAGGAATCCATAAATAGGATGCGTTTAGATTCCTGCCTTCGCAGGAATGACATCCTTATTTACTATAGAATTTGTAAATGACTAATAATCAAAAGGCTTGATGTCGAATGTGCGTTTTTAATAACTCATTTTAACAATTTTTTCAACATCACTAGGTGTAATTTTACCGTGTTCACCTAATCCTTTCCAACCGCGATCTGTAAATCGTTTTGAAATAATTTCAGCAGTTCCCTCATACCTGTCTGTATATTCTGAAAGTTTAGTTTTAATGCCTAATGATTGAAAAAATGCAGTTGTTTTTGTAATTCCAGCTTTGGCTTTTTCTTCTGTGGTTCCTTCAGTTACATTCCAAACACGTGTTGCATATTGTGCTAATTTTTCTTTTTTATCTTCAAAATTGTAAGTGTAATGACTTTCAGTAATAATTGCCAATGTACGAGCGTGGTCAATTCCGTACAAAGCTGTTAATTCGTGACCAATCATATGAATTGCCCAATCTGAAGGCACGCCTTGCTGAATTAATCCGTTTAAAGCCATAGTACAACTCCACATAAAATTAGAAGCCGCTTCATAATCTGAAGTATCGCTCATTATTTTTGGAGCAATTTCTATTAAAGTTTGTAAAATACTTTCAGCAAAACGATCTTGAAGAAAACCACCAACGGGATATGTCATATATTGTTCTAAAACGTGCGTAAAAGCATCAGCCAAACCATTTGCAATTTGACGTTGAGGTATAGATTTTACCACTTCAGGATCTAAAATTGAAAATTGAGGAAATAATCCAGGACCTCCCATAACCAATTTTTCTTTTGTTTCTTTTCGTGTAATTACAGCCCCTGAATTCATTTCTGAACCTGTTGCAGGTAGTGTAAGTACAGTTCCAAAAGGCATTCCTTTTTGTACAGCAATATTTTCAGCTAAAATATTCCATGGGTTTTCCCCTTTGAAAAGAGCTGCAGCCGATAAAAATTTAGTTCCATCAATTACAGAACCTCCACCAACAGCTAATAAAAATGTAATATCTTTTTCTTTAATTATTTTTAAAGCATCTATTAAAATGGCATATTCTGGGTTTGCAGGAATTCCCCCAAACTCAATAACTTCAAAATTTGAGAGTGCTTTTGTTACTTGTTCATAAACCCCATTTTTTTTAATACTCCCACCTCCATAAAGCATTAATACTTTCGAGTTTTCTGGAATTTCAGGAACTATATTTTCTAGTTGATTTTTACCAAATAATATTTTAGTTGGATTTTTATATTGAAAATTATTCATACTATTATTTTTTAATTTTTTATTGATGAATTACTCAATTACGGTTACTAAATCTTTGGTTGATTTTCTTACTTTTTTAAGATTAACTAACCAATCACTTTCAACATTTCTATAACCTACAGGAAGCATTACACAACTTCTTAATCCTTTTTCTCTTAACCCTAAAATTTTATCAACTTCAGCAGGTTCAAACCCTTCAATGGGCGTAGTATCAACATTTTCATAGGCAGCGGCAATAATAGCAGCGCTAAAAGCAATATAAGCTTGTTTAGCTGCATGGTTAAAGTTTTCTTCTGGATCTTTTTGTGGATACATACCTAATAACATTTGACGGTAATTTTCCCAGCCTTCATTTTTAAATCCTCTAATTTCATTTGTCAAGTCGAACATTTTATTAATTCGATCTTCTGTGTAAGTATCCCAAGCAGCAAAAACCAATAAATGAGAACAATCTGTAATTACGGATTGATTCCAAGCAATAGGTCTAATTTCTTCTTTTATCTTTTGATTTTTAATCACAAAAATTTCAAAAGGTTGTAAGCCACTTGAAGTTGGAGCTAAACGTGCTGCCTCAATAATGTTGTCAATTTTTTTTTGAGAAACTTTTTCTCCATTCATCGCTTTTGCAGCGTATCTCCAATTTAATTTATCTAATAATTCCATAATATTTTGATTCTTTTAGTTATAATTTTTTGAAATTTCTTTTATTTTATCTGATTAATTTTTTTTGATGGTTAATTTTAAAGAAGCTAAATTGTACATAGCTTCGGCAATAATAGTTGTATTAACGGTTTTGTATTTTTATACCATCCCAAGCAACTTGAAAAGCTTCAATCAATTTATTAGTAGTTAACTCGCAACTATTTTTATATTGTTTATTTGTTAAAAATGCTAATGGATAAATGGTAAAAGCATACAATAGATAAGGTGAAATTGGTTTTATAATACCTTCTTGTATTCCTCTTTCCCATAAATCAAGTAGTGGTTGTAAATGCTTTAAGCCTTCGAGTTTAATTTCTTCATCAATAATTGGGGTATTATCACATTGTGATAAAAAATTTGACTCTTCCTCGTGGTTTAATTTAAAATTAGCAATGTTATACCAAACTTTTTTAAAACTTTCTTTAACACATTGTTCTTCACTATAATTTTTAAAAGCGAAAGAGCTAAATGTGCTTTTCATTTCTAAATACAACTGATTGATTAAATCTTGTTTGTTTTCAAAATAAATATAAATAGTTGCGGGAGACATTTCAGCCATTTTCGCAATTTTAGACATCGGTGCATGATGAAAACCTTGGTTGTTTACCAAATGAAGTGTCGCTTTTAATAAAGCAACACGCTTTTTATCACACTTTTGTCTAATTGCCATAAATTTGTTTTTAGAATAGTTATTAAGGTGCAAATATATATAAATATATCCATAAAATGAACATTCATTCTCTTTGTAAATATAAAAGGGTGTTAAAACTTAAAATGTAGTACTTTTGAGTTTTCTAAAATTATGACAAAATCACATAAGCAACAAGGTTCACTTCATCCTAACAATATACATCAACAAGATTATAATTTTGAAGATTTATGTGAAGTTTACCCAGAATTAATACAATTTGTATTTGTTAACAAATATGGAACAGAAACAATAGATTTTGCTAATCCTGAAGCTGTAAAAGCAATAAATACAGCATTATTATTTAAGTATTACAATATTACTTTTTGGAATTTTCCTGATGATAATTTATGTCCGCCAATTCCAGGTAGAGTAGATTATATTCATCATTTAAATGAGTTGTTAACATCTTCAGGAATTAAAAAGAATATTTCAATATTAGATATTGGTACTGGGGCAAGTTGTATTTACCCGTTGTTAGGGAATGCTGAATATAGTTGGCAATTTGTTGGGACTGATATTGATAAAAAATCGTTAGATAGAGCTAATAAAATCTTAAAAAAGAATAAACTAACTAAATTTATTGAATTAAAACAGCAAGCAAGTTCATCGCAAATATTTAAGGGTATTTTAGATGAAGAAGACAGGTTTTCTGCAACAATGTGTAACCCTCCATTTTATAGGTCTCAACAGGAAGCTATGGAAGCAAATGCCAGGAAGTTAGAAGGTTTGGGAGGTAGAAATGATTCTAAAGCACGAAATTTTAGTGGAAAACAACAAGAGTTGTGGTACAAAGGAGGAGAAAAAGCATTTGTGCATACTTATTTGTATGAAAGTTCCATGTTTAAAAAACAATGCTTTTGGTACACCACATTGGTTTCAAAAAAAGAGAATGTACAAAGTATGTATGATTCATTGGAAAAACTGGGAGCAACAGAAATAAAAACAATTCCAATGCATCAGGGTAACAAAGTAACACGTGTTATTGCTTGGACATTTTTAAGTAAGGAAGAACAAAAAAAATGGATTGGAACAATCTAATTTATTTCAACAAAAGGTTTTTTTTTATAGTACGCGACGCAATCACTCACTAGCTTGGTTTCTACCAAGCCCTTAAATATAACGCAATTTTAATTTTAGATAAATAACAATAAAGCCACACCACACAATCGTGCGGAAGCAGTGAACTTTTTTCAGTATCTCATAGTTTTGATAATTATGAATTTATATCAAATAAGACCCTGAAACGAGTTCAGGGTGACGAACATTATGAACAATCAATTTCCAAGTTAATACCAACGCTTTTTTTTCTTTTTAGAAGCGGCAGATTTTCGCCCTTTTTTATGGTTACTCCCTTTTTTTATATATACTTCAGGTTTGGCTTTAGGATCTAACGGGTAAGGGTGCTCTTCTTCAATGGGTATTTTTGTACCTATTAATTTTTCAATAGTTTCAATATAAGTTCTTTCATCAGCTGAACAGAATGAAAAAGAATGTCCTGTTTTACCAGCTCTACCTGTTCTTCCAATTCTATGCACGTAGGTTTCAGGTACATTTGGCATATCAAAATTAATAACAGCATCTAAATTATTAATATCAATTCCGCGAGAAGCAACATCTGTAGCAATTAAAATATTAACTTGTTTATTTTTAAACTTATTTAAAGCTTCTTCTCTTGCACTTTGCGTTTTATCGCCGTGAATACTATTGACTTTATAGCCATTTTTACGAAGCATTTTTTCTAATTTATCAACGCCAAATTTTGTGCGTCTAAAAATTAGAATATCACCTTTTATGGTATTACGTAACAAGTGTAAACACAGCTCCATTTTTTTTTGTTTTGGTACGTAGTACAATTTTTGATGCACACTTTCTGCTGCTGAAGATTTAGGTGTTACATCAACAGTTATTGGATTTTTTAAAATAGCACCTGCCAATTCAACTATTTTAGAAGGCATGGTGGCTGAAAACAACAAAATTTGCTTTGTTTTAGGGCACAATCGTTCAATTTTTTTTACATCATTTATAAAACCCATATCTAACATTAAATCGGCTTCATCCAAAACCAATATTTCAATATAATCTAAATTTACACAATCTTGTTTGTGTAAATCTAATAGTCTTCCAGGTGTAGCGATTAAAATATCAACTCCTTTTTTAAGTATATCTTTTTGAGGCTCAATAGAAGTTCCTCCATATAAAACGGTAGCTCTCAAATTAGTGTATTGACCGTAGGTTTTAAAACTATCTTCAATTTGAATGGCTAACTCTCGTGTAGGACTTACAATTAATGCTCTAATTTTTTTAGCTTTTTTACCCGAATCTTGTTTGTCAAACAACAACTGTAAAATTGGCAATGCAAAAGCTGCTGTTTTACCGGTACCTGTTTGTGCAGATGCAATTACATCCTTTTTTGCCAATACCAATGGAATTGTTTGCTCTTGTACAGGAGTAGCCAACTGATATCCCTTTTCTGAAATGGCTCTTAAAATAGGTTTGTTTAACTGTAAGTTTTTAAATTGCATAGGTGTTGTTTAAACAATATTTTGCAAAGGTACACATATTTAGAAGCATTTTCTTAGGAATAAAAAAGGAGTGTTTAATTTTATTTTCGAATAGATTTTAAATATAAATTTTCCACTTTGGTTCTGGCCCATGGCGTTTTTCTTAGAAATTTTAAACAAGATTTAATGGTGGGGTTGCTTTTAAAACAATTTATTTTAATTAAAACTCCTAATTCTTCCCATCCATATGTTGAGATGAGGTATTGCAAAATTTCTGCAAGCTTAATACCATGAAGCGGATTGTTTGGTTGCTCTTTATCACTGTTTTTGGATCTCATACAAGTTAAAGCTAATCTTTTTTAAGTGCTAAGTCTATAATATTTACCATTTGTTTAAACTCTTCTACTTCATATAAACGAGACAGAAAAATAATTTTTCCTTTTTTATCTAAAACAATATTTCTTGTTACACCGGCATTTGGTAGTGTAAAACTTTCAAAAAGTTCACCATTAGTATCTATTGCAAAAGGATAAGTAACTTTCATTTGTGCTATAAAGCGTTTTACTTTTTCGGGTTTTTCTTTTAAGTCAATTCCTATCAGAATAAAATCGTCATTTTTAAATTGTTGCCAAACTTCTTTTTCTAAATGAGGCATTTCTTTACGGCAAACAACACACCAAGAAGCTGTAAATTGTAATACAACAACTTTTCCTTTTAAAATCTCATTTGAAATAGGAGTGCCATCCATTAAAGAAAACGATAAGTTTGGTGCTTGTTCACCAACGTTTACTTTATAACCTCTTGTGTTGTCCTGTGCATATAAAAAAGTAGATAAAGAGAGTACTATAATTAGTAGTAATTTTCTCATAAAATAAGTAATTTAATTTTTTTATAGTTTTAATTTTCTTCCAGTAGCTTTTCAATATTTTTTACATTGCCATAAAGTACAATTATTTCTCCTTTATTTAAAATGGTTTTAGAAGTTGCTACTCCTTGTGCCTTTTTAACGTTTCTTTTAATTCCTACTAAATTTTTTTGTTCTATTATTTTAATAGTTGTTAAAACTACTACATTATAATTTTTACCTAAATTTAATTCTAACAACGACTTTCCTTCAAATTTTTCTGGAACTTTTGCCTCAATAATACTATAATTTCCTTCAACTTCAAAGGAGTCAATTACACCTTTAAGATTTAATTTTTTAGCCCATCGTTCAGCAGTTTCATCTTCAGGGTGTATAAATTCTTCAACGCCCATTGCTTCTAGAACACCTTCGTGCAAGGCGGAAACAGCTCTACCAATTAAACGTTTAACTTTTAAGCGTTTCATTAGTGCAGTTGCCATAATATTGGTTCCTTCATTTTCGCCAATACAAATAATAACCACGTCAGTGTCATTTAATGGTAAATAGGACACAGCTTGCGGGTCGGTACAATCTAAACAAACGGTATGTGTAATGTTTCCTTTTAGTGCTTCAACTTTACTCATTTTGTTATCAACACCAATTACTTCATTTCCTGTTTTAGTAAGTCGTTCAGCAAGTGAAGCCCCAAAATTCCCAAGTCCGATTATTATATATTTCATTTTTTTGACATTAATTTATTAAAATTTCTTCAGTTGGATGTCTGTATTTTGTGTGAGTTACTTTTTTTAAAAAGGAAATTAATAAGGTTAGCATACCAACTCTACCAATAAACATGGTTAGCACCAAAATAATTTTACTAGCATCAGTAAGTGAACTGGTAATACCTAAACTTAACCCAACTGTACTAAAAGCTGAAAAACATTCAAAAATAATTGCCATCATATTTTTATCTCCATCAAAAATAGCAATTAAAAATACAGCAAGTCCAATTACAATTAAAGATAAAGAAATTACAGCAAATGCTCTTTTTATAGAGATAGCAGCAATTTCCCTATGAAAAATTTCAGTTTTATTTTTTCGCCTAGCAATGCTAAAAATATTCAAAGTTGCAATAGCAAAAGTACTGGTTTTTATACCACCACCTGTTGACGCTGGTGATGCCCCAACCCACATTAAAAATATAATTAACAATATTGTTGGCGCCTGTAAAGAATTCATATTTATAGTGTTAAATCCGGCTGTTCTTGGTGTTACGGCTGCAAAAAAGGCTCCAACCATTTTGCCAAATTCACCTTGGTTTGCAAGAGAATGATTAAACTCTAATACATAGAAAAGTAACATCCCAAAAATTATTAATAGAGTTGAGGTTATTACCACTAATTTTGTATTGATATTAATTACCCATGGTACATAAACCGCACTTTTATGATTTTCAAGAAGTTTAATTCGTTTTATAATTAGATGACGTATATATTTAAAGAAATTAAAAATAATTGGAAACCCAATTCCTCCAAGAATAATAAGAAATGCTATTACAATATGCAAAGGGTAATTAAATCTATAACCTACCTCATATAAATTATTGGTTAATGTTGAAAACCCTGCATTACAAAACCCAGAAACCGTGTGAAAAATTGAAAAGAAGATTCTGTTGTTTAGGCCAGGAATTAATGAAGGACTTAAACTTCTAAAAATTAAGATTCCACCAATAGCTTCTATTGAGAAAGTGACTAAGACAATCTTTTTTATAATGCTAAATACTTCAGCAATTTTTTCAGAATTAGTCATATCACTAAGCATTAATTGATTTTTATAAGAGGAAACGCCTTTAAAAAAGTAGCTAAAAAAGCTGGCAAAGGTCATAATTCCTAAACCGCCTAATTGCATTAAAATAATTAAAATAACTTGACCGAAATGTGTAAAATAAGTACCTGTATCAACTACAATTAAACCTGTAACACAAACGGCACTTGTTGAGGTAAACAGGGCGTTGACAAATGAAATCCCGTTATAGGTTGATTTTGGGAGCATTAATAAAACAGATCCAATTAAAATAATGGTAAAAAAACTAAGTACAAAAAGTTGAGCAGGATTTAATTTCTCCTTAATTAAATTAAAGTCTATTAATGATATTTCACGTATAAAAACAATAAAAGTTCCCAGTTGTAACCATATTTTATCATTTAATAAATCAATATTAAAAAGTTTTAAATGATGGATTAAAAGTGTTAGAAGAATAAGCGAAAAAAAAATATCAAAAATTAAAGTTTGTATTTTTTGGTTATTTTTTTGTTGAAAAAATCGAAATACAGTTGTTATAAATGCAACTCCAACAGTTGTGAGATATAACCAAAATAATTTTTGTTCAAAAGGTTCAGATTGAAATACTCCATAATCAATAATAATACCAATTAAAGCAATACAACTTAATAAAAATGAAATTTTAGAAAGCCATTTTAGTATTGATTTAAATTTTGAATACTGCATTAAAAGGTTGTTTTAAAAAAAAACAATATTGAATTAGATTCAAACACAACATATTGTCTATACTATTTTGTTTTTTTAAAGTTTAGAATTTGCTATAACTGTTAAGTTCCAAAATCATATATCAAAAGTACAAAACAATTAAACTATCTAAAAAAATAATATTACCACGTTAGAAATGAGTCTTCTTGGTAAAAAAATTATTTTATTTTGTTATAAACAAAGGCCAGTATATACCCTGTAATTCCCCAAAAAATAAAGGATAGAATAATTCCAATAGCTGTTTCTATAATTGGAATATCCATTCTTAGAATATTACTAAAATCCATTCCGTGAAAAAGAGTATTTGCAAGTCTAATTAAAGTACTTTTATCTAAAATTGACATAAGAAAAAAACAACTTATATATATTATTACACCCGTTATGCCAGAAGCTAAACTAAATTTTTTTGCGTTAATTTGAGTCATAATTTTATTTTTAAGTTAAAGTTTTTTACACCTAAAAGAGTTCATCTAATGTTCATCATCCATTCCCATATGCATCTTTCCTTCGCTATCAGTATGTGATTTCATGAAAAGGCGCTCTCCTAAAATTACTAAAATTATTCCAATCAAGGCAATTACAAGAACAAATGGATCATTTAAATATTTTATATAAATAAATGCACCCAAAACAATTATATCTATAGCTATTGCAAGCAATGGAATAATGGGATTAAATTTAATTTCATTTTTTAAATATCGAATCAATCCCCAATGAATAGCAATATCCATAACCAAATAAAAAATAGCTCCAATAGATGCAATTCGAGTAAGGTCAAATAAAATTGTTAAAAGTATCGCCAACAAAACGGTAAAAATAAGTGCAGGAGATTTAGCATTTCCTAATTTATTTAAATTAGGAACTTGTTTCATATTGCTTAACATTTTTAACATTCTTGATGCAGAATACACACTTGCTATAACGCCAGAGACTGTTGCAATAATAGCGAGAATAATAGTTAATAGGGAGCCTAATTCTCCAAATACTGGTTTGGCTGCTGCAGCTAAAGCATAATCTTTGGCTTTAATAATATCTGCAATACTTAATCCTCCAGCAACAGATAATGCAAGTGTAACATATATAAAAGTACATATTAAAATTGAAATTATAATAGACTTACCAATATTCTTATGTGGATTCTCAATGTCTCCTCCTTGATTTGTGATTGTTGTAAATCCTTTATAAGCAAGAACTGATAATGCTAATGCAGCTATAAACCCAAATCCTTTAGGTAAATTAATATTGGATTCAGCAATGTAAGAGCCAGTAATAGTTGGTAAGCCTGAAATAAGAAGTCCTGAAATTGCCAAAATGGTAATCCCAACAACTTTTATAATAGCAGTAAAAGTAGCAAATGATTCAATTACCTTGTTTCCTGAGATGTTTATAATATAAGCAAAAGCAATTAATAACACTCCTAAAATAGAAGCATATCCAGCATACTCTTCAGGGAAAAGACGTAGTGTATAGGCACCAAAAGTCCCAGCTACTAAGCTTTCAGAAACAACCATTGAAACATACATTAATAATGAAAATGTACCTGTTGTGGTTCCTGGCCCATAAGATTTAGACAAAAATTTAACTACACCTCCTGATGAAGGATAAGCATTAGAAAATTTAACGTAAGAATAAGAACTAAATCCTACAATAATTGCTCCAGCCACAAATGCTAAAGGAAATAAATCGCCTACCAATTCAGCTATTTGTCCCATGAGAACAAAAATTCCAGCACCTATCATTACCCCTGTTCCTAAAGAGATAGAACCAGTTAAAGATAGTTTTTGTTTTTCTAATTTTACATTTTTCATTTTCTAGTTTGAGTTTAGTAATTATTTTTAAAATATTTTGATATAACGAATACAATCACAACAAATGCTGACATCATTTCAAACACGGTAATAAGTTTTGCTGCTGGTATTACAGGTGTAATGTCTCCAAATCCGACAGTTGTAAATGTTACTATACTGAAATACAGTAGGTTAAAAAATCTAAATAGTAGCGGTTGGTTATATGGAATACCAGAAAATGCTTCTGGATAAATTTCTGAAATACATAAATAATCTATAGCAAATGAAATTATAATTATGCCAATTATTGTTCCTAGCAAAAGAAGTATGTGATTAAAAGAATGATTATTTTCAATTAATTTGTCTAATTTTTTAAACGTATGTGATACTAAAAAATAAATTTTTGTTATTGAAAATAATATTAGTGCAATTACCCATAAGTGAGGTTGTTCTTCATGACCCCAAAAAGTCATGATTATAAAAAAAACAATCAATAAAATTATTAAAAAAATAAATTCTTTGGTGAGGTTAATAACTAATTTTAGTTTAGAAAATAAATTTTCAATCATAAAATAAGATTTTTTTAGTAAGTGTAGCCTGTAATTTACAAAAATTAATGATACTTATTTTAAATATGTAATTTTTAATATCTTTACAGTTATGATAAAAGATATAAAATTAGCAGTACTTATTGATGGAGATAATATTCCATCAAAATATATTAAAGAAATGATGGAAGAAATTGCAAAGTACGGCACACCAACCATAAAACGTATTTATGGAGATTGGACTAAACCATATTTGTCTAAATGGAAAAATATACTATTAGAAAATGCGATAACACCCATTCAGCAATACGGTTACACTACGGGAAAAAACGCAACAGATTCGGCCATGATTATTGATGCAATGGATATTTTATATTCAGAAAAAGTAAATGGTTTTTGTTTGGTATCATCAGATAGTGATTTCACAAAATTAGCTACACGACTTAGAGAAGCAGGGCATGTTGTTTATGGTATAGGAGAAAAGAAAACCCCAAATCCGTTCATTGTTGCTTGTGACAAATTTATTTATTTGGAAATTTTAGAAATTGAAGAAGATAACCAAGAAGGTAAAAGAAAATCAAAAAAATCAAATATTGATAAAATTACACCAAAAGTAATTCGGTTGCTTTCTAACTCAGTAGCAGATGCTGCAGATGAAGATGGTTGGGCATTTATGGGTGATGTAGGTTCTTTAATTTTAAAGAAACAACCTAATTTTGATGCTCGTAACTTTGGATTTGAAAAACTGACTCCCTTATTTAAATCGTTAAAACAATTCGAAATAGAGCAAAGAGAAAGATCTAATAAACGGTTTAAACTAATTTACGTTAGAAATAAATAAACCAATAGTTTTCTGATTACAAGAGGATTACATAAAACTAAGAGTGAGCCTACTTTAAATTATTTTTTTATTAGCTTACTTTTTTTACCTTTCCATAATAATTATATTATTTCTTATGACTGATTATGGGTTTTTGTCAATTCTTCCTCCTGTTATAGCTATTGTTTTTGCATTAAGAACCAAGCAAGTGTATATCGCTTTGTTTTTTGGTATTTGGTTTTCTTGGATTATAATGAGTGATTGGAATATTTTAACAGGTACTTTAGCTACAATTGAAGGATTAGTTAATGTTTTTAAATCGGAAGGAAATACGAGAACTATTATGTTTAGTGCTCTAGTTGGTGCTTTACTTCTGTTTATTCAATACTCTAGAGGAGTTGAAGGATTTGTAAATAAATTACATATTTTAATAGCTTATTTTGAAAATAAAAAAGCAGGTTATAGTAGGGTAATAGTGCAATTGTTAGCAATGTTTACGGGAATAATTTTATTTGTTGAAACCAGTATTAGCTCACTCACAGTAGGAACACTTTACAGACCGGTTTTTGATAAATTGAAAATACCTAGAGAAAAATTAGCCTATATCGCCGATTCTAGTTCTGCCCCAACATCTATTCTTATTCCTTTTAATGCTTGGGGAGCATTTATCATGGGTTTGCTAATTACACAAGGAATAGAGCACCCATTTGCAACTTTGATAACAACCATAAAATATAATTTTTATCCAATTATTACACTTCTAGTTTTAGCTTTTGTAATTGTTTTTAAAAAAGATATTGGCCCTATGAAAAAGGCTGAAAAAAGAACAAAAGAAACGGGAAAACTAATGAATGATGGCGCTAAACCAATGCTTTCAGATACGATAACATCATATCCGCCAAAAGAAGGTGTAAAAGCAAAAGCTTACAATATGGTTATTCCTTTGGCTACAATGGTTTTTATGATGCCAATTAACTTAGTTTATACAGGATGGAATAATGTAGAAAATGCCAGTTCTTTTACAAATCATATTTCTCAGGCTATTGGAAAAGGATCTGGGTCTTCTTCTGTATTATACGCAGTAATTGCAGCAATTTTTGTTGCAATGATTTTATATCGCGCACAAGGAATAATGAAAATGAAAGAGATGGTAGATTTAGTGTTAAAAGGAATTAGTGAGCTAATGCCGTTAGCATTGCTTATGATGCTTGCCTTTGCAATAGGAGAAGCTTGTAATCAATTAGGAACAGGACTTTATATTGCTAATGTTTCTAAAGACTGGCTGTCACCTGAGTTATTACCTGCTATTGTTTTTGTGATTAGCTCTTTTATTGCTTTTTCTACAGGAACTTCTTGGGGTACATTTGCTATTATGCTGGCAATTTCTTTGCCAATGGCAACCATACACGGTTCAGAAACAAATTTAGTAATTGCCGCCACGCTTGGTGGAGGTGTGTTTGGAGACCATTGTTCTCCTATTTCTGACACATCAATTATTTCGTCTATGTCATCAGCAAGTGACCATATAGATCACGTGAAAACACAACTGCCTTATGCCTTAATAGGAGGAGCCATAAGTACTATTTTGTATATTATTATGGGATATATTGTTTAAAAGCATTTAAGAATAACGCTTTTTAGAATAAGGTCTCCATTTTTTCTTCTTATGGGTGTTTCCGCCCTCTTTTTTTATTTTTTTTGAGTGATGTTGTGTCTTTTTTTGTTGATTTTTTGAAGGTTTTTTTGGGATTGGAGTTTCTTCAATTTCATCATCAACAAAAGGATGTTCTCTTATTACGGGAATTTCTTGATTAATTAATTTCTGAATATCTTTTAGATAAGCCTTTTCTTCAACATTGCAAAAAGACAACGCTATACCGCTAGACTTTGCCCGGCCAGTTCTTCCAATTCTGTGTACATAAGTCTCAGGAATATTGGGTAAATCAAAATTAATTACCAACGACAATTCTTCAACATCAATTCCTCTAGCTGCAATATCAGTAGCTATTAGCACATTTAATGTTCCCTTTTTAAAATTACCTAAAGCTCGTTGTCTTGCACCTTGTGATTTATTACCGTGGATAGCAGCAGCTTTTATATGTGCTTTGGCTAAAATTCGTACAATTTTGTCGGATCCGTGTTTTGTTCTCGAGAAAACAAGAATAGAAGCCTCTGGATTTGCTTCTATTATGTGAATTAATAATTTAGTTTTATTTGGTTTACTAACAAAATAAATAGCTTGTTCCACTTTTTCAGCAGTTGCTTGCTTAGGCTTAATAGTTACTTTTTGAGGATTTCCAAGAATGTTGCTTGATAAATTTATAATTGCTGATGGCATGGTGGCCGAAAAGAAAAGCGATTGTCTTTTTACAGGTAATTTGGCTATTATTTTTTTTATATCATGAATAAATCCCATATCTAACATTTGATCGGCTTCATCCAGCACAAAATATTTTACATCTTTTAACGTAATAAACCCTTGTGAAATTAAATCAAGTAACCTACCGGGTGTTGCTACTAATATATCTGTACCTTGTCGTAAAGCATTTGTTTGTGATAACTGTTTTACGCCACCAAAAACCACCACATTTTTAATTCCAGTATATTTACCATAAGCTGTAATATTTTCAGAAATTTGTATGGCTAATTCTCTTGTTGGAGTTACAATGAGCGATCTTATTCTTCGTCTTCCTTTATAATCATTTCTACTATTGAAAAGATGTTGTAAAATAGGAATTGTAAAAGCAGCTGTTTTACCAGTACCTGTTTGTGCGCAACCTAATAAGTCTTCTCTATTTAATAAAAGAGGAATAGCCTGTTCTTGTATTGGTGTTGGGTGTGTGTAACCTTCAGCGGCTAATGCTTTTAAAATGGGTGTTATAATCCCTAAGTCTGTAAATTTCATGTAGTTTTATAAAAGCGGCAAAGGTAGGGGATTTGATTGGATAAGTGGTTTTACTATAAAAAGATGTTTTTTTAAGGTATTAAAACTGTTATTATCCCGGTTGTATTAGATTTTGAAAATTCATAACTTAAAATCTGAAAATTTACTATTTCAAAGTAAGTACAACAATTTTCATTTTTTTCTTCTATTTCAAGTATAATCTTGATTTCTAGGTTGTTACTAACGACTAACTTATAAGAATGTGAACCGAGATTCCAGCCAATTTCAGAAATATCAATAAGATTAATGTTATTTTCAGAAATAAAGCTAACGTTAAATTGCTTATTTTCTTCATTAAAAACACGCATTTCATCAGGATTTAAAGTGCCGTTAGAAAAAAGATTTTCTCCTGTGGATTTATCAACAAGTTCAAATATAAAACTTGGTGGAGGTGTAAAACATGCATAATCACTACAATCATTATTTTTACAACTAAATAAAGTAAGTAGCAATAAAATTAAGCATATATTTTTTTTCATATCAATATGAGTTATTTAACATTAAAATTAGTAAATATTAAGAACGTGAGTTTGACGTAATAATCTACTTTAATTACTGATAATAAACATTTTAAATATAAAATTAAAACGCTAATGTCGCCTTGAGCGCAGTCGAAAGGTTTTTAAATAGGTTTCGACTGCGCTCAACCTTAACAAAGTGCTGATAATCAATATAATTTTCTTTAGTATCTACATTTTTTAAGTCGAACTCACGTTAATAGTGAAATCACAATTTTCAGGTTGTTTTATTAATGGAATAATAAAGGTAATTAAATTTTATTTTTTAGAGAATTTTTAGTATAATTATTTCTTAAAAATAAATGAGATAAGTCTTGGTATTTCACTTTCACTAGGTTGGTCAAACCACTCATTTATTTCAATAAGTTTAAAATTATATTTTTTAGCACTCTTTAAATATTCGGAAATATGATGTGTATATACTTCTAATTCTACGGTTCCGTTTTCAGACTCAAATCTTGCCTTACTTCCACTATATTGTTTAAAAGGATGTAGTTCGCTAATAAAAAACAGCCCATTGGGCTTTAGTTTTTGGGAAGTTTGTTTAAAAATAACATCTAAATTTTTAATATGCTCCAAAGTTAAACTGGAGGTTACCAAATCAGCAAAATCATTTTCTATATCCCAAGGCTTGGTAAGGTCAGCTTTTTTAAAAACTACATTAGCAGTATTAATTTTTTCTTTGGCTTTGTTTAACATTTCTTGAGAAAAATCTAATCCAATAATTTTTTGAGCATTTTTTAATAACCACAAGGTATTTTTTCCTGTGCCACAACCTAATTCTATAACAGTATTAAATTTATAGTTTGACAGTGTAGAAATAGTAGCTTTTTTATCTAAATCTCTTGTTTTGTTTTCGTTATTATCATATTGTTTTGCCCAAGAATTGTATGCGTTTTCTATACTCATTTTGCGGTTATAGTGCGTATTTTAAATTTACTATTTTAGCTTTATTTATAATTTATAAAGCTATTTAATTTATTAGAATTCAATCAAATTTTTAAAGTTTATTTACTCAATATTTATAAAATTAATAGGTTAATAACTAATTTGTGTAAAAAGTTACACCTAAAGGACAAAAATTCATTTAAATTTGCATTTTTTAAATATTAAAATAATTATGACAAATAAAATTGAAGTTAGTTGGAAAGGGCAAATGCTTTTCGAATCAGTTGCACCTGAAGGAAGTGTATTAATTGATGCCGATGAAGCTGTAGGAGGTCAAGGAAAAGGACTGCGCCCAAAAGCCTTAATGTTAACATCTTTGGCTGGTTGCACCTCTATGGATGTAATTTCTTTGCTTAAAAAAATGCGTGCTGAAGTAGCTGATTTTAAAGTTGAAGTAATTGCAAATTTAACAGATGAGCATCCTAAATTTTACGATAAAGTTCATGTAGTTTATTATTTTTATGGAAGTGATTTTAAAAAAGATAAAATAGAAAAATCAGTAAAACTTTCTGTTGAACGTTATTGTGGAGTTATGGAAATGTTTCGTAAATTTTCTGAAGTAACAACAGAAATTAAATATATTGAACAATAAAATAATTTGATTACTTTTGAGGGAAAAGCACTGCTATGCGTTGGAAATTAAAACCAAATCCAAACCCTCAAATTATATCAAAACTGGCACAAGAATTATCAATAGATAATACATTGGCTAAATTGCTTGTACAACGAGGCTTGGAAAACTACAATCAAGCCAAAGCCTTTTTTCGCCCCAATTTAAGTGATTTACACAATCCATATTTGATGAAAGATATGGATTTGGCAGTTGCTCGTATTGAAAAAGCGATACTAAAAGGTGAAAATATTCTAGTTTATGGCGATTACGATGTTGATGGTACAACAGCCGTTTCACTGTTATCTTCTTATTTAAAAACAATTCACCCTAATATTGCTACCTATATTCCAGATAGATACGATGAAGGCTATGGTATTTCATTTAAAGGAATTGATTTTGCTGAAGACAATGCAATTTCTTTAATAATTGCGCTAGATTGCGGTATAAAAGCAATAGATAAAGTTACTTACGCCAAAGAAAAAGGAATTGATTTTATTATTTGTGACCATCATCGGCCTGGGAATAAAATTCCAGATGCTGTTGCTGTTTTAGATCCAAAACGCTCAGATTGTGAATACCCATTTAAAGATCTGTGTGGTTGTGGTGTTGGATTTAAATTAATTCAAGCTCTTTCAGAAAAAAGAAATCAAACAATAGATGATTTGGTTGAATATTTAGACTTGGTGGCTACCGCCATTGCAGCTGATATTGTTCCAATAATAGGGGAAAATAGAATTTTGGCATATTTCGGATTGCAAGTTATCAATCAAAATCCAAGAACAGGAATAAAGGCATTGCTTCAACAGGTAAAAAAGAAACAATTTACAATTACAGATGTTGTTTTTATTATTGCTCCAAGAATTAATGCTGCCGGGCGTATAAAACACGGAAATTATGCAGTAGAATTATTAACGGAAATGGATTTAGATACTGCAATAAAATTTGCTTCTGAAATTGAAAAGAATAATAATCATAGAAAGGAACTCGATAAAGCAATAACAATAGAAGCATTACAACAAATACAAGATAATAATGAACAACAGAATTATTCAACAGTTGTATACGCTAAAAACTGGCATAAAGGAGTAATAGGTATTGTAGCTTCTAGATTGATTGAAACATATTACCGCCCAACATTGGTTTTTACAAAAAGTGGAGACAAATTAGCTGCTTCAGCTCGTTCAGTTAAGGGATTTGATGTTTATGATGCACTAGCACAATGCGCTGAATTTATTGAGCAGTTTGGAGGGCATAAATATGCAGCTGGACTTACATTGGAAGAAAAAAATTATCAAAAATTTAAAATGAAGTTTGAAGCGGTTGTAAAAAACACACTACCTTCTGCTTTAAGAACTCCAGAAATTTCAATTGATACCGAAATAAGCTTATTGGATGTAACTCCTAAATTTTATCGAATTTTAAAACAACTTGAACCTTTTGGCCCTCAAAATATGAAACCTGTTTTTTTAGCTAGTGGGTTACGCGATAATGGTTATGGTAAAAAAGTAGGCTCAGATGAAACCCATTTAAAATTAAATATTTTTGAAGGTTCAAACCAAAAAACGTTTAATGCCATAGGTTTTAATATGGGAAATAAACATTCGTTAATAAAAAACGGAAAGCCTTTTAAAGCGGTTTTTAATATTGATGAAAATCAATGGAATGGAAATACTTCATTACAATTACTACTAAAAGATTTAAAGGAAGAGTAGAAATTTGTATGTCGTAATTAAGTACATTTCATGCTGAACTAGCTTACTGCTGATAGGTTTGATTCAACATCTCATTAAACAAACGGATTCCATATCAAGTAAGGAATGACGAAAATATTTTGATTGATTGAAACTAGTTTTCTTTAATCAAATAAATATATACAGGATAATGGTCACTATAACCTCCAATAAAATTACTGCCGGCAAAACTTCTGTATGGATACCCTTTGTATTTTCCAGTTTGGGTAGTTAAATATTGAGGTTTAAAAACACGGGCTTTGTAAAATTTATAAGAGGAATAATCTTTTTTAGTAGTTAACAACGCTGAGCTAACCATTATTTGGTCAAATAAATTGATATTATCTCTATAAACCAACGTATTTTGACCTCGTCTAAACATGTCTTCCATAGGGTTGTAAATATCACCTTCTTTTACATTTGCTTTTATAGCTTTTGTTTTTAGCACTTTTTTTAAGCTTGCATTTGTAGGGTCATCATTTAAATCACCCATTATAATTATTTTAGGGTTTGGATCTTTTAATTTAATTTTCTCAATTATTTGTGTATTTAAATAGGCTGCTTTTTCCCTCTTAGATCTACTTTTTTTCTCACCACCTCTTCTTGAAGGCCAGTGATTTACAATAATATGAATTAACTCATCATCCAAATATCCCGATACTAATAATTGATCTCTTGTGTAAATTCGCATACCATTTTCATCCCACAATTTTAATTCAAAGGTTTCATGAGAGGTAGGTTTAAAATATTTTTCTTGGTATAATAAAGCAACATCAATCCCTCTTAAATCAGGAGAATCATATTGAATAATACTATAATTCTTATCTTTCAAATAACTAGTATTTATTAAATCTTCCAATACTTTGTGATTTTCAATCTCTGCAACTCCAATAATAACAGGACTTTTTTTAGCTTCTTTTACACCTATTTTAGAAAGAACTTTAGCCATATTATTTAGTTTTTCCTTATAAATTTTACTTCTGTTCCCTTTAATTTCCATAATAGGACTTGCTTCATCATTTTTAGCAGGATCATTAATAGTATCAAATAAATTTTCTAAATTATAAAAGGCAATAGTTTTAATCTGGTAGTTTTCCTGACTGAAAGTTGTGTATGATGTTATAAGAAAAAAAGTGAATATTAAAGAAAAACGTTTCATAGGTATTTGAATATTTAAAGGTGCAAAGATACTAACAAAGTTTGAGTCATAATAAAAGTAATAGTATAATATTTTTGGTTATAGAATTTTATTAGTATCATAAAAATGAGTACTTTTAAAAAAAAAGCTAATGAAAATATTACTTATTGCTACTATTGTATGGCTGTGCTGTGCCGTAAACGCAACTTCACAAACAGTAACTACACTTAAAGGAAAGGTTATTGACGCAACTTCAGAAAGAGTTTTAAAAGGAGTAACGGTTAAAATTAAAGACACATCTATTTTTACAAAAACTAATTTTAAAGGTGAGTTTAGTATTGAGAATATTCCTAAAAAAAATATTGTTTTACAATTAATTTTTAAAGGTTTTGAAACACAAAATATACCAATTAATGTTAATGCTGTTGAAGATAAAATTTACAACATAGGTGTTGTTTTTTTGTATAAAGCAATTTTTGAACCTCAAGAAACAATTGCCATATCTTTATCTGATGATGATTTATTGGATGATGGAGAGCGTAGTTCAGAATATATAGCGGGTTTGTTTCAGTCTTCGAAAGATAATTATTTAAAGGCAGCAGCGTATAATTTTAGTCAAACGTGGTTTAAAGTTCGAGGTTATGACTCTAGTTATGGAACTATTTTAATTAATGGTATTGAAATGAATAAATTATATGATGGAAGACCTCAGTGGAGTAACTGGGGAGGTTTAAATGATGCGTTTAGGAATCAGGAATTTACAAACGGAATTGCAGCTTCATCAATTACTTTTGGAGGGATATTAGGAACTACTAATTTTAGCACAAGGGCTTCTGATTATCAAAAGGTATCAAAAATTTCGTTGTCTTCAACCAATAAAAGTTACACCAGTAGATTAATGGCAACATATGCAACGGGTTTAACTAAAAATAATTGGGCTTTTGTTGTTTCAACTTCTCGTAGAATTGCTAATGAAGGATATTTTGAAGGAACATCGTACAATGCTTGGGCAACCTTTTTAGCGGTAGAGAAAAAACTAAATAGTAAACACAGTTTAAATTTAACGGCTTTTGTAGCACCAAATAGAAGAGGGAAATCATCTCCAAATACACAAGAAGTTTATGATTTAAAAGGGTATAGATACAATTCATATTGGGGCAATCAAGAAGGAGATAGCAGAAACTCACGTATTAAAGAAATTGTTGAACCAGTTCTAATGTTAAGTCATTATTATACAACTAAAAATAGTTTACTAAAAACTACGCTGTCATATCAATTTGGACATATTGGAAATAGTAGACTAGGCTATTTTAATGCGCCAAACCCCGATCCAACTTATTGGAAAAAATTACCTAGTAGTTATTTGCGCTACAATGATAATTTGGATTATGCAAATGCATATTTAGCTGAACAAGAATTTTTAAATAATGGGCAATTAAATTGGGATGAGTTGTACGAAATAAACACAATTCAGGGAAATTCATTGTACTATTTATACGAAGATAGAGTTGATGATGTTCAAGTTACATTTAATACAACCTATAATACAATTATAACGAATAATATAAACTTAAATGTAGGGTTAACGTATAAAAATTTAACTTCTAACAATTATGCAAATATGCTTGATTTGCTAGGTGGAGATGGCTTTGTAGATCTAGATCAATATGCAGAAGGTGATGCGCAACAAAACGATTTAAACAACCCAAATAAAATAGTAAGTGTTAATGAAAAATTTCAATATAATTATAAGGTAAATGCATCAATAGCAAGTTTTTTTGCACAGCTACAAATTAATAAAAGAAAATTAGATTATTTTGTAGGTGTCAATTTAAAAAATACAAGCTATCAGCGTGAAGGATTGTATCAAAATGGAACATATTCAAACAATTCTTTTGGAAAAAGTGAGAAACAATTTTTTTTAGATTTTAGTATCAAAGGAGGAATAACCTATAAATTTACAGGGCGCCATTTATTAACTGTAAATGGAGCATATATTTCAACTGCTCCAACAATTAAAACTACTTTTTCAAACTCAAGGGTAAATAATAATATTGTACCAGATCTATTTAGTGAAAAAATTACAACAGGAGATTTAAGTTATATTTTAAGATTACCAAAAGTTCAAACGAGATTAACGGCATATTACACAAAATTTAATGATGCTATTGAAACATCTTTCTTTTTTGCCGAAGGATTGTTAGGGAGTCAGGCTGATTTTGTAAATGAAATTATGACAGGTGTTGCTAAAAAAAATATAGGAGCTGAGTTAAGTTTTGAATACCAAGTTACGCCAGAAATAAAATTATTATTAGCAGGTTCTTTTGGGCAATTTACGTATGATAACAATCCAAAACTGTATATACAATCGGAAAGCTTTACCGATGAAGATAGTAATTTTGGAACCTCCTATTTAAAAAATTATCGTATTTCTGGGACGCCTCAACGAGCATATTCGTTAGGATTTGAATATAGAGATCCAAGTTTTTGGTGGTTTCAGGTAAATGCAAACTTATTATCAAATAATTATTTAGACATATCCCCACTATTACGAACCAATAATTTTTATACAGATTCAGATGGTATTCCGTTTGTTGATGATGAAACAGGAGTTCAAGTTACTCAAGAACAAGTAAATTCATTATTAAATCAGGAAAAATTTGATGCTGCCTTTTTAGTGAATATTGTAGGGGGTAAATCATGGTTAGTTAATCATAATTATGTCGGATTTTTTCTAAGTGTTAACAATGTGTTAGGTGAACTTTTTAAAACAGGAGGCTTTGAACAATCTAGAAATGCAAATTACCCTGAGTTAAAACAAGATAAACAATTAGATAAACCAATTTTCGGACCCAAATATTGGTATGGAAACAACACATCATATTATTTAAATTTATATATGAGATTTTAAAAATTAAGCTATGAAAATTTATAAAAACCAACAAAAAATAATAGGGTTATTACTGTTAGTAAACCTATTTACAAATTGTGTGAAAGATCAAGATTTTTCAATACCAACAATTGGCTGTTCTGAACCAAATATTACTGTAACTAATACACTTCAACAGGTAAAAGAAATGTATACATATGGTAGTGCAACAGTTATTGATACAGATGTTGTTATTGAAGGGTATGTAGTTTCTAGTGATAAATCGGGAAACATCTACAAAACACTATCAATTCAAGATAAACCCGAAAATCCAACTTCGGCAATTAAAATTTCAATTGATGCAACAGATTTATATACCAAATATGATATTGGGCGCAAAATTTATGTCAAATTAAAAGGATTGGCAGTAGGTTACAGTTTTGGAAGTGTACAAATAGGACAAGCAGTTGGAGGTGAATTGGCTCGCATATCTTCTTTTGAAGTAAAAAACCATATTTTTCGTTCGTGTGAAGTTGCACAAATAATCCCAAAAAAAGTAACAATCTCAGCACTAAGTAAAGATATGTTGGAAATGTTAATTGAAATTGAAAATGTGCAATTTAAATCTAATGATTTAGGATTGTCATATGCCAATGTTGAAAATACTGAAACTGTAAACAGAGTGCTAGAAAGTTTCAATGATAATTGTAATTTAGTTGATGAAGTACCTATTAGAAACAGTGGTTTTTCGAGCTTTAAAAATAAATTATTACCCGAGGGAAGAGGTAGCGTAGTAGCTGTTTTAGGTAATTTTTATGATGATTTCCAACTGTATTTAAGAGATGAAGATGATGTAGAATTTACAGAAGAGCGTTGTGATTACTCTAATGTATTTACACCCAATATTACTCTTTCTGAAATTAGAAATTTATACGAGGGAACTATGGTTGAATTTGGTATAAATAATAATTATATAATTGAGGGGTATGTTGTTTCAAGTGATGAAAATAGCAATTTTAAGGAAAGATTAGTAATACAAGATAAAATTGAAAGCCCAACCACAGGAATACAAATTTTGATTGAAAGCGATGCCGTTTTTGAACAATACAATGTTGGTGACAAGGTTTTTATAAAATTAGACAAACTATATATGTCAACAAATATTGGGGTTTTAACAATAGGATATCCTAGTGGAAACAAAATCACAAAAATTGATGCTGAAGAAATAGGGAATTTTATATACAATAGTGGCGAAAATTTTGAAATAATCCCAAAAGAAATTTTAATAGCAGAGGTTTTAAACCCTAGTTACGAAAACACATTGGTAACAGTATTAAATGTTCAACTAGTAGAAAATGAATTGGGAAAATCATTTACGTATTTCACAGGTAATAATAATGCTACAAGAACACTCGAAACTTGTGGGGAAACCACAAAGCTTTCTGTTTTTACTAATGGCAATGCTACTTTTGCTAATGAGTTGTTTCCTGAAGGGCATGGTAAAATAACCGGGGTTTTAAGTAATAATTTAGAAATAAGAACTTTAAATGATGTTCAGTTTAATGAAACTTTTGAAGTTTGTCCATTAATTATCCCCAAAATAATAATCACGGAAGTTGCAGATCCAAAAAACAGTGTTTCATCGCGTTTTGTTGAATTATATAATGCGGGAGATTCAGAAATAAATTTAACAGGGTGGAAGTTGAATAAATATGTTAATGGTTCAACAACAATTTCAGGGTCTTCTGTTGAATTAGATGCTGTTTCTGTACAAGCTGGAAAGTTTGTTATTATTGCTAATACAGGTTATGAAGCTATTTTTAATGATATTTCAGATATACAATCATCGTATATTTCAGGGAATGGTGATGATGTATATGAATTAATAGACAATACAGGAAGCACAGTAGATATTTTTGGTGTTATAGGTGAAGATGGTAATGGTACTAACTGGGAATATTTAGATGGTAGGGCTGTTAGAAATATAGAAATAATTGAACCAAACTCGGTTTTTACAATAAGTGAGTGGACTATTTATTCAAATGCATCTAATAGTTTAATTACAAATCCAAATACACCTCAGAATGCACCAATAAATTTTAACCCAAGAGAAAGGTAGGCTTTATAAAAAACGAGACTGTCTAAAAAGTCACAAAATTTGTCATTCTGAACCTGCCTGACCGGCAGGTTTATTTAGAATCTCATCATACTTATTATCAATCATTATGAGAACCTGAAACGGGTTCAGGTTGACGTAAGTTACACTTATTAGACAGCCTCGTTTAAAATATTATTAAAGTTACAAGGTTTCTTTTAACCATTTATAAAATTCTCGTTGCCAAATTAAACTGTTTTGATTGTCTAATACCCAGTGATTTTCATTAGGAAAAAATAGTAATTTACTTTTAATACCTTGTAATTGCGCAGCTTGAAAAGCAGCTAACCCTTGTCCTATAGGAACTCTGTAATCTATTCCTCCTTGAATAATCATAATTGGAGTGTTCCATTTTCCAACCTTTTCTACAGGATTAAACTCAGTATATGACTTTTGTGCAGCAGCATTGTTTTTATCCCAATAAGGGCCTCCTAAATCCCAATTCACAAAAAACAATTCTTCTGTTGTACCATACATGCTTCTCCAGTCAAAAATACCATCATGAGAAATAAAAGTTTTAAATCTCCCTTCGTGAATTGCAGCTAAATAAAATACAGAATAACCTCCATAACTAGCACCTATAGCTCCTAAACGATTGGTGTCAACATACGATTCTTTTGAAATATCATCAATGGCAACTAAATAATCTTGCATATTTTGCCCTCCATAATCTTTGCTAATTTGTTCATTCCATTCAACGCCATACCCTGGCATTCCCCTTCTGTTTGGAGCAATAATAATATAACCATTAGCAGCCATTAATTGGAAATTCCATCTAAAAGAATAAAACTGACTTAAAGCTCCTTGAGGGCCACCTTGGCAGTATAATAACGTTGGGTATTTTTTTGAAGAATCAAAGTCTGGAGGATAAATAACCCAAGAAAGCATGTCTTTACCATCGGTTGTTTTAACCATTCTTTTTTCTACCTTGCCTAACTTAAGATTGTTATAAATAGCATCATTTTCATGAGTTAATTGATTCATTTTACCCGTTGATAAATTAACAGTATATAACTCAGATGCGTGATTCATATCCCTTCTACTAACAATCATTGTGTTTTTTGATTGCCCTATTATTCCACTTACATCAAACTGTCCATTGGTAATTTGTTTAGGGTTTTTAACGTTTTTTTCAGAAGAAGGAACGTTAATTTCGAATAATTGTACTGTCCCTAAAGTAGGAGCTATAAAGTAAATTTTGTCTCCTTTATTTTGCCATTTGAAACTGTTAACTGTACCATCCCAATTTGCTGTTAGGTTTATTGTTTTACCATTTATTTTGACAACAATGTCATTTTTATCAGATTCATAACCGTCACGTTTCATTTGCAGCCAAGCCAATTGTCCTTTTGAAGAGAATGCAGGATTTGTATCGTATCCTTTATTTTCAGCAGTTAAATTTATTGTTTTTTTAGAAATTAGGTTATACTTGTAAATATCGGTGTTTGTACTTGTTGCATAAGAAGTTCCGCTTAATTTTTTGGTTACGTATAATATGTTTTTACTATCAGGACTCCAAGTATAATCTTCTGAACCTCCAAAGGGTTTTTGAGGGCAGTCAAAAGGTTCTCCTTTCATAATATCAATTGGCTCATTTTTATTTTGAGTAGAAGAATACATAACATGACTAAAAGCGCCATCTTCCCAAGTATCCCAATGTCGGTAATTTAAAGATTTAATAATTTTTACGTTAGATTTTTTTAATTCAGGATAATAATCTTGCCCTGTAATTTTTTCTAATTTTACATCAGAAGTTGTTATTTTATATTTCCCATTGGGAGAGATACTTTTGTCTTTCAGTAAAGAAGTGTAATCATTAATTATTTGAGCTTTACCTCCAGAAATTGGGACAATGTATGTTTTTGTTGATTTGGTATTTGTTTCAATATTATATTTTGAAACGCTGTAAATTAAATTGTTACCATCTTTGGTAACCCCTTTCCCATGAACTTTATTTAGTTGAACTAATATTTCAGGAGTCATTACATTTTGAGCAAATACGCCTCCTAAGGTTGTAAATAAAAATAAAAAACGAACTACTAATTTTTGCATAATTTAAATTTGTGTGAAGTGAAATGTTTACTCAACAAATTTATTATTTTTAATTTTAAATAACTTCTTAAAAGTCTTAAAATTAGGAGCGAGATTAGTTAAAAACCACTAAATAACTTTGAATCAGTATTTTATAGTTGTTAATTCTTTTTTAAATATACATATACAGGAAAGTGGTCGCTAAATCCACCTTGATACCATTTTCCAATATAAGTTCTAAAAGGGTTTCCTTTAAATTTTCCTTTCCATTCTTTTAAAAAATACCTGTCAAAAACCTCTGCATATTTAAAAGAGTGTTTTTCTTTTTCATTGTTAAAAAAGTTTTTAGAAAAGATAATTTGATCAAATAAATGCCATGTTTTTTTGTAACTTAAAGTTCCGTTTCCAGTATTAATTAATCGCTCCATCGGATTGTAGAAAGTATTATTTACAAGATAATTTTTGACGCTTGTATTGGATGGATCATCGTTAAAATCACCCATTATTATAATTTTAGCATTTTCATTCTCAGAAATTATATTTGCTGTTATGTGAGTGGCTAATTCGGCAGCTTTTATTCTTTTTTCTTCGGTTAAATCTTCTCCGCTTCTCCGCGAAGGCCAATGATTTACAAGAATATAAATTAATTCACCATTTAAGTTTCCTTTAACAAGTAAAATATCTCTTGTGTAATCTCTATTACCTCGCTCATCTTCAAGATACAATGGGAAAGTTTCAGCGTGTAACAACTCAAAAAGCTCTTTTTTATAAAGCAAGGCAACATCAATACCTCGTTCATCAGGAGAATCGTAGTGTACAATTCCATACTGATGTTTTTTTAAATTTTTAGAAGTAACTAAGTCTTCCAATACTTTTTGATTCTCAACTTCAACAACACCAACAATGGCTGGCGAGTAAAAAGACCTGTCGGTTCCAAGTTGAGCAACAACATTTCCTAACTTCCTAATTTTATTTCTATAACGTTTATGATTCCAATTCTTCCTTCCTTTAGGGGTAAAATTATCATCTAGAGTTTTAGGGTCATTTATGGTGTCGAATAAATTTTCAAGATTGTAAAAAGCAACGGTATATGCTTGGTCTATTTTCCCCGGAGACTTAAAAAATGAAAACATAAGTTTTTGTTTAAAAACAGCAAAATACAAAATTAGAATTAAACTTTGTATTTGTATCTTTGCCTCAGTAGTTGGAGAATATTAGAACAAATAATATATTTTCCAATTTTAAAATTAGGTTTTGTAAGAAGCTACTAAAAGTATGATTGAAGAAAAAAAAGTTACATCTGAAAAAACAGTTTTAATAGGAGTTATTACTCAACATCAAAATGATGAACAATCTAATGAATATTTAGATGAATTAGAATTTTTAACACTAACAGCTGGAGGAGTCGCTGTAAAACGTTTTACTCAAAAATTAGAAATACCCAACCCAAAAACATTTATTGGAGCAGGAAAACTGGAAGAGGTAAAACAATATATGGAAGATCATAATATTGAAACAGCCATATTTGACGATGAACTTTCCTCATCTCAATTAAGAAATATTGAAAAAGTATTAGATTGTAAAGTATTGGATAGAACTAATTTAATTCTTGATATTTTTGCACGAAGAGCACAAACAAGTTATGCACGTACTCAAGTTGAATTAGCTCAATGTCAATATTTATTACCAAGATTAACACGCCTTTGGACTCACTTAGAACGCCAAAAAGGAGGAATTGGATTGCGTGGGCCTGGTGAAACAGAAATTGAAACAGACAGACGTATTATTCGTGATAAAATAACACTGTTAAAAAAGAAGCTAAAAATTATTGATAAGCAAATGGCCGTACAACGTAAAAATCGTGGGAAAATGGTTCGGGTTGCTTTGGTGGGCTACACAAATGTTGGAAAATCTACCTTAATGAATGTCGTTAGTAAAAGTAATGTTTTTGCTGAAAATAAATTATTTGCAACGTTAGATACTACTGTTAGAAAAGTGGTTATTAAAAATATTCCATTTTTATTAACTGATACAGTTGGGTTTATTAGGAAATTACCTACACAGTTGGTAGAATCTTTTAAATCTACATTAGATGAGGTTAGAGAAGCAGATTTATTATTGCATGTTGTTGATATTTCACATCCAAATTTTGAAGATCACATAGCTTCAGTAAATAAAATTTTAGATGAAATTAAGAGTGTAAACAAACCAACTATCATGGTTTTCAATAAAATTGATGCTTATCAACATCAAACAATAGAAGAAGATGATTTAGTGACAAAAAAAACAAAAGAACATTATACTTTAGTTGAATGGGAAAAAACATGGATGAATAAACTAGATAATAATTGCTTATTTATTTCGGCACTCAATAAACAGAATTTAGAAGCGTTTAAAATAAAAGTTTTTAAAGAAGTCAAAAAAATTCATATTACTCGTTTTCCTTATAATGACTTTTTATATGAAGAGTATGAATAAAGGAATTAGTTATTTTTTTTAGTTTCTTTTTCTTCAATAATCCCTAGTTTAGCGGCTCTAATTTTCCAGTTTTTACGAGCAAGATGTTGTAAATCAGCAACATCATCACTTTCGTCCATAATTTCTAGGCCAAGTAAAGTTTCAATTACATCTTCCATAGTTACCAAACCACTTGTAGTACCATACTCATCAACAACCAAAGCAATATGTTCACGTTTATCAATAAATTTTTCAAATAAATCAGGAATAGGTAAACTCCTATTGGTTATCAATAATTCACGTTTTATTTTTTTTAATTTTTCGCCCCCATTCCCCTTTATAATCTCTTCTAAAACTTCACTTTTTAAAATAAAACCAGTAATATTATCGGGGTTTGCTTTAAAAATAGGGATTCTTGAAAATTGAAGCTTAGGGTGGTGGTTGTAAAAAGATTCAATTGTTATATCTTCAGAAGCAGTTATCATAACTGTTCTAGGAGTCATAATATCTTTTACTTGGACTTCTTTAAAGATGAGTAAATTTTTAATAATAGCACTTTCACTTTCTTCAAAAACACCTTGCTTTTGAGCAATATCTGTCATAGCTTTAAAATCTGCTCTGCTTAAAACAGATCCATGCATATTTTCCCCACTAATTAATTTAGTAGTTAGTTGTAATAACCATAAAATACCAGTCCATTTTAAGGGGAAAATCAATACAATTAAAGCTTTAGAAGTAATATTGGCTAATTGCTGCCAATAAGTAGCGCCAATTGTTTTAGGTATTATTTCTGAAGCTACTAAAATTAACAAGGTCATGATGGCTGAAATAATCCCTACGATATTTATACCAAGTATAGAAACTTTAAAATCTAATGTTTCTGCTTGAACACCAACCATAATTGCTCCTACAGTATGTGCAATAGTGTTAACTGTTAATATGGCAATTAAAGGTTTGTCAACATCATTTTTTAATTGTTCAAGAGTTTCAGCAAATTTTTTCCCTTCTTGTTTTTTTATGGTGATAAATGTAGGTGTTACGCTTAATAAAACGGCTTCAAGTATGGAGCATAAAAATGAAAAAAAAATCGAAAGTGAAGCGTATACTAAAAGTAATGTCATTTAAAATAATGTTTGACAACCAAAATAAGAAATAAATTTCACTTAGCTAAAAAAACTTAGTTTAAAAAATAGTGAAAATTAAAAATTGTAGTTAATACCTACTCCAAATACCTCTCTAATTTGAAATCCTTTAAAGGCATTATCATCATAAACGGTTTGAAACATAAAAGTAGTTGATAAGTACTTGTTAATTTTCATAACTATATTCATTGTGTAATCAATATCAACATTTTGTATGTCTTCTAAATAATTGGCGTATAAATTTAAAATATTTTCTATAGAAACATTTTCCATAATATTTAATTTAGCATAACCTGATGCATTAAAACCAAATTCAAAACGAGTACTCTCTCCTTCTTCAACACCAAAATATGCACCATTTGGCAGCGTGAAATCTTTATTTACAAAAACTAATTTACCGGTAGCAGGGGCCATATTAAATTTTAAATTACTATTCTTTTCCCAAAGCATACCTGGACCAAATGTTAGATAAGCAGGAGACATAAAGTTGGTGTATTCAGTTCTTGTTTCGGTATTATTTGCATCTTTTCCGTAAACATACCCTTTTGTAAATTGAGTTCTAAAATTTAAAAAGACAGAATAAAACCAGTAGTTTTTTGCTTTTATACCAACCAAAGAATTAAATTCAAAACGATCATCGGTTTTCTTTTCAAAATCAGTGTTTTTACTTTTTGTTAAACCGTAAGATGCTAAAATTTTATTATTCCAAGTAGTATTTCCTTTTACATAATTAAAATCGTAATTAATGCCTAAATTACCAGCTATATTATTTTGACCTCCGGCAACCCAGTCAGAAAAAGCAGATTGATTGAATAAAAATGAAATATTCCCTTTTTTGCTCCAGCCTTCTTTAGGTTTTTCTTTTTTTTCTTGAGCAAAAGTTAACGTAGAACTCACTACAAATAGTAATAATAAGATTTGTTTTTTCATAGAATTATTTATATTAAAGTTATTTTTCAATAAATGGAGGCAAAGGTATAATTATTAAGTTTTTTTTAAAATAAAATAGAATTTATTTTTTATTTTTAATAAGAGGAACTGTAGAACATGCTTCTCCAAACATAATTGATTTTACAACAGGTTGAAGTTTTTCAACAAGTTGAATATAAGCTGTTTCTGGGATTGGTTTGTTTGCGCAACCCTTAATAATAACAGGTTTGTTTTTATAATCTTCAATATTAAGATTGGAGATAATATCTTGAAAAATTGAAGTTTCTAATTCACGTAAACTTCCTACAACAATTTTTTTTGTAAAAGGAGAAATATAAGTTGTAATTAGCATATAAGCCCAAGAAGGGATAATAGCATCAGATGAACAAATAAGCGCAACGTAATGGTTTTTGTACTGCTCCCATTTATGTTTTTTTAAATGTTCACGAAAATCAGTTTCTTTTAAAATTAATTCTTGAAAAAGCCAGTTTTTTATATCAATAATTGTTCTTGCTCCTTGAGGGTAAAATTCTTCAAGGTCAATTGTTTTTAGTTGACTATTGGCAACTTTATTTACAATTTTGCCTGACATTTATAAAAATCCAAGTTCTAATTTAGCTTCTTCGCTCATCATATCTTGAGTCCACATTGGATCAAAAGTAATTTCAACTTCTACATCTTTAACCTTATCAATAGATCTTACTTTTTCCTCAATTTCAACAGGTAAAGTTTCGGCAACAGGGCAATTAGGCGAAGTTAACGTCATTAAAATTTTAACATCGTTATTTTCACTAACAAAAACGTCGTAAATTAAACCTAATTCAAATATATCAACAGGTATTTCAGGATCGTAAATAGTCTTAAGCATTTCAACTATATCTTCGCCTAAATCTTGAACACGTTCACTATTCATTTTAAAAGTCTTTCTTTATATTCATTCTAAATAAGTGCAAATATACACTAATTAACTTAATTTAGATTGATGTGCCAAGGCATATAATTTAATTTGTTTAATCATAGAAACCAGTCCGTTTGCACGTGTTGGAGAAAGATGTTCTTTTAATCCAATTTCATCTATAAAAAATAAATCTGCATTCAAAATATCTGCAGGTTTTTGGTTGTTGAAAACACGTAGTAAAAGAGCAACAATTCCTTTGGTTAAAATTGCATCACTATCAGCAGTAAAATTAATTTTATCTCCTTTTATTTCTGAATGTAGCCACACTTTAGATTGGCATCCCGTAATCAAATTTTCATCTAATTTATATGCTTTATCAATAAGAGGAAGCGATTTTCCTAAATCAATTATGTATTCATAACGCTCCATCCAATCTTCAAACATAGAAAACTCATCTATAATTTCTTCTTGTATTTCTTTGATAGTCATTTTTTAAACTTATTTTTGCAAAAATAATCACATCTACTGTTTAAAAAAAATATATTAACAAATTAAACAAGATTTGATATAAATTAAATTATGAGTAAACTATTAATTGTAGGTACGGTTGCTTTTGATGCTATTGAAACTCCGTTTGGACAAACAGATAAAATTTTAGGTGGAGCAGCAACATATATTTCACTTTCAGCTTCACAATTTGGTGTAAATTCAGGAATTGTTTCCGTTGTAGGTGGAGATTTTCCAAAGGAATATTTAGAAAAATTAAATGCTAAGAACATCAATACAGAGGGTATTGAAATAATTGAAGGAGGCAAAACATTTTTTTGGAAAGGAAAATATCATAACGATTTAAATTCACGAGATACATTAATTACAGATTTAAATGTATTGGCAGATTTTAATCCGGTGGTTCCAGAAAGCTTTAAAGATACAGATTTTTTGATGTTGGGAAATTTACATCCAGCTGTACAAATGGCTGTGATTAAACAAATTCCTGTTAGACCAAAATTAGTTGTATTAGATACTATGAATTTTTGGATGGACAACACGTTAAATGAATTGATGGAAGTGATTGCGAAAATTGATGTAATTACTATAAATGATGAAGAAGCACGTCAATTATCAGGAGAATATTCATTGGTAAAGGCAGCTCAAAAAATTCACAAAATGGGGCCAGAATTTGTTGTTATTAAAAAAGGAGAGCACGGTGCTTTATTATTTAATAATGGAGAAGTGTTTTTTGCACCCGCATTACCTTTAGAAGAAGTTTTTGACCCAACAGGAGCAGGAGATACTTTTGCAGGAGGTTTTATTGGCCATATTGCTAAGTCTGGAGATATTTCATTTGAAAATATGAAAAGAGCCGTGATTTCAGGTTCTAATTTAGCATCGTTTTGTGTTGAAAAATTTGGAACAGAAAGAATGGAGAATATAACCCCTGACGAAATACAAAAAAGACTATTACAATTTAAACAACTTACACAATTTGAAATTGAATTAAGTTAGAATAAAATTCCGCCAGTGTGCGGAATTTTTTATTTAATTTTACTTTAACATTAGAATTATGAGCGAAGCTATTAAACATGAATGTGGAATTGCAATGGTTAGGTTATTAAAACCGTTACAATATTATAAAGACAAATATGGAACGGCTTTTTATGGTTTAAATAAAATGTACTTGTTAATGGAAAAACAGCATAATCGTGGACAGGATGGTGCAGGTTTGGCAAGTATAAAATTTGATGTTACTCCAGGAACTCGATATATTAGTCGTATTCGCTCAAATGATGACCAGCCAATTCAAGATATTTTTGCGCAAATTAACGGTCGTTTAAATAAGTTAAACGAAGACTTTCCTAATAAAATTAATGATGTTGAATGGCAAAATAAGAACGCTCCTTACCTAGGTAATTTATTTTTAGGTCATGTGCGTTATGGTACTTTTGGTAAAAATAGTATTGAAAGTGTGCATCCTTTTTTACGTCAGAGTAATTGGATGCATAAAAGTTTAATTGTGGCAGGGAATTTTAACATGACAAATTCGCCAAAATTATTCAATGATTTAATTGAGATTGGGCAACATCCAAAAGAAATGACTGATACGGTTACTGTTATGGAAAAAATAGGCCATTTTATTGATGATGAAGTTGCTAGTTTGTATAAAAAAATTAAAGAAGAAGGTATTAATAAAAAAGAAGCCTCTCCTTTAATTGAAAAACGAATTAATATAAAAAAAATACTAAAAAAATCTGCTAAAAACTGGGATGGAGGCTATGCAATGGCTGGTTTATTAGGACATGGAGATGCTTTTGTATTGCGAGATCCGGCAGGAATAAGACCAGCATTTTATTATGTTGATGATGAAGTTGTTGTGGTTGCTTCAGAAAGACCTGTAATTCAGACAGTTTTCAATGTTGCTATAAAAGATGTTAAAGAAATTGATAGAGGGCATGCCTTAATTATTAAGAGAAATGGACATATTTCGATGGACAAAATTAGAGAGCAGTTACCTCAAAAATCATGCTCTTTTGAACGTATTTATTTCTCTAGGGGAAGTGATGCTGATATTTATACTGAACGAAAAAATTTAGGAAAATTTGTATTTCCACAAGTATTAGAAAAAATAAATAAAGATATTAAAAATACCGTATTTTCATTTATTCCAAATACAGCAGAAACTTCTTTTTTTGGAATGCGAGAGGCTGCAGAAGACTTTTTAAATTTACAAAAAGCTAAAATTATTTTAAAAGGTCAACGGAGCTTATCTGTTGAAAAAGTAAAAGAAATTTTGGCAGAAAGGCCACGCATTGAAAAATTAGCAATAAAAGATGCCAAACTGCGAACTTTTATTGCAGATGATAACAGTAGGAATGATTTGGTCGCTCATATTTATGACGTTACCTATGGTATTGTAAAATCTACGGATAATTTGGTAATTATTGATGATAGCATTGTTAGAGGAACTACGTTAAAACAAAGTATTATTAAAATTTTAGACAGATTAAATCCTAAAAAAATTGTAATAGTTTCATCGGCACCACAAATTCGTTATCCAGATTGTTACGGAATTGACATGGCTAAATTGGGCGATTTTATTGCATTTAGAGCAGCATTAGCACTACTTCAAGAAACACAACAAAATGATATTGTAGAGCAGGTTTACAAAAATTGTAAGCAACAACAGTTATTAGAAGATTTTGAAATAACAAATGCCGTTGTTAAAATATACGAACCATTTACTACTGAGCAAATTTCAGATAAAATTGCTGAAATGTTAAAAACACCTACAATTAATGCAGAGATAGAAATTGTTTATCAATCAGTTGAAAATTTACATAAAGCAATCCCTAATCATTTAGGTGACTGGTATTTTACTGGAGATTATCCAACGCCAGGAGGTAATCGTGTTGTAAATGATGCTTTTATTAATTTTTATGAAGGAAGTAATAAAAGAGCATATTAACCTGTTGTGCATTTTGATTCTTTAAACTAACTGTTACGTCACTTCGCTATAAGTAAAATAATACAAATTATTGAATTAGTGCGTTTTATAGTTGTTTTGTCATTCCTGCGAAGGCCGGAATCTAAACGCATCCTATTTATAGATTCCTGTCTTCGCAGGAATGACACCCGTTTTTGCTGAAAAACCTATTTTCGATACTAATTTCAAGCCTAAAAAGGCTAAAACCCACTAGAATTAATGAAATTTTATCAAAATGCACAACGGGTCATATTAATAATTTATTGAATAAAAAATACCGCAATACCACCTAATGCAATAAAAGCTCCAATAACTTCTTTAAGAGTCACTTTTTCTTTATAAATTAAAATTGCAGGAGGTATAATTAGTACTGGAATAATAGCCATAATTGTGGAAGCAATTCCTACACTTGTATATTTTACGGATAACAACGAAGTATAAACCCCTAAAAAAGGGCCAAAAACAGAGCCAATTAATATAAATTTAATTGAAATAGAATCTTTAACGGTTTGCTTAACTTTTGGCCATCGTTTTATCAATGTAATTAAAATTACAAACCCAATGCTACTGGCAATTATTCTAATTTGGGTAGCGGCAAATACGTTATAATCTTGCATTCCATATTTACTTAAAACCAATCCTAAAGCTTGTCCTAATGAACCAAAAAAAGCAAATAACATTCCTTTTGGAGAAAATGAAAATTGAAGTTTTTTATTTTTAGAACCTAATTTTTCAGTATCCAATTTCTTTTTTTCAGTGATTACTATTATTATACCAAAAATAGTTATAAACATGGCGAATAAAGAGATAAAACTCATAGATTCCCCAAGGAAAACCCAACTTATAAGAGCAGCAATAGGAGCGCTTAAAGACATGAGTAGCATAGAAATTCTAGCACTGATAAATTCGTATGATTTAAGTAAAAAATAATCTCCAAAAACAAACCCTACGATTCCAGATAATGACATCCAAATCCATTGGTGTGTAGAAGCATCAAAAGGTAAAAACATACCTCTTGAGAAGTATGAAATTAAAGCGTAAATAACAAAAGCAATAATTAAGCGTAAAACATTAACAGATAAAACTCCTGATCTTCTCGTTGCTTGTTGGAAAGATAAGCTAGTTGTAGTCCAAAAAAAAGCAGTTAATAAAGCAAATAATTCACCTAAGTGGGATGTTATCATAACTAACAAGGATAAATTTAGGGGTACTAAAGTACTTAAAACTTAAGGTTAATAGCATACTATTTATTAAATATTTTTAATTAAAACCTTTGCATAAATTATGCTATTTTAAAATAATAATAATTAAAAAAACCCACGATATCGTGGGTTTTTTAATTGATTAATTTAGCAGTAAAACTGTTTATTTGTTTTCAGCATATAGCTTTTCAACATAATTCCAGTTGATTACATTAAAAAATGCATTGATATAATCTGGTCTTCTGTTTTGATATTTTAAATAATAAGCGTGTTCCCAAACATCTAATGCTAAAATTGGAGTTCCTTTGCAAGAAACACCAGGCATTAAAGGATTGTCTTGATTTGGAGTTGAACAAACTTCAACTTTTCCACCTTTGTGAACACATAACCAAGCCCATCCTGAACCAAATCTAGTAGCTGCAGCTTTTGCAAAAGTATCTTTAAAATCTTCAACAGATCCATATTCCGCTACAATTGCATCTTTTAACTCACCAGATAAGTAACCTTTCCCTTCAGGGTTCATCACTTCCCAAAATAAATTATGATTGTAATAGCCTCCACCATTATTTCTAACAGCTGTATTATTCATATCTAATCCAGTTAAAATATCATTGATAGATTTTCCTTCTAAATCTGTACCGGCAATTGCATTATTTAAATTGTTAGTATATCCATAATGATGCTTTGTAAGGTGTATCTCCATCGTTCTTGCATCAATATAAGGTTCTAGTGCATCATAAGCGTACGATAATTTTGGTAAATCAAAAGCCATAATTGTAATTTATTAGTTAATAATTAAAAAGTATTCAAAGGTAGTAAACGATATTCATTCTATAAAATCGAATGTTTTTATAGTGTTATTGGTTATTGTTATGAGAAATTTTAAATTCTGGAGCTTAATAATTTGCGTCTTTAGGATATTTTGCCATAAATTCTTCAAGTTTTTCAACCATAGATTTACTTCCGCAGAAAAAGGGCACACGTTGATGTAGCTCGGTTGGTTTAATATCTAAAATTCTAACATAACCATCACTGGCTTTACCATTGGCTTGCTCTGCTAAAAAAGCCATAGGGTTACATTCATACAACAATCTCAATTTTCCTTTCGGATTTTTGGTACTTGTAGGGTAAATATAAATACCTCCTTTAATCATATTTCTGTGAAAATCAGAAACTAAAGAGCCAATATATCGAGAAGTATAAGGCCTGTTTTCTTTTTCTTCTTGGCAATATTTTAAATAATCTTTCACCCCTTGAGGAAAATGTACATAATTCCCTTCGTTTATAGAGTAGATAGTTCCATTAGTAGGAAATTTCATATTTGGATGCGATAAATAGAAAGAACCAATTGCCGGATTTAATGTAAAACCATTAACACCACTGCCAGAAGTTAACACCAACATTGTTGAGGTTCCATAAACAACATAACCCGCAGCAACTTGTTGATTTCCACGTTGTAAAAAATCTATTTTATCTACAGGTGTACCGGTAGGAGTTACTCTTCTATAAATTGAAAAAATTGTACCAACAGAAACATTCACATCTATGTTTGATGAGCCATCTAAAGGATCCATTAATACAACATATTTATTTTCGTTTGTTTCGTGTTTTCCTTTAATAGTTACAAAATCATCTTCTTCTTCACTTGCAATGCCACAAACAATTTCTCTATTAATAAGTGTTTGCATAAACACATCATTTGCATATACATCCAGTTTTTGTTGATCTTCACCTTGTATATTTGTATCTCCAGCATCACCCAAAATATCTACCAATCCTGCTTTGTTAACTTTATAATTAACAATTTTTGCAGCTAATTTAATAGAGCTTATTAAACGAGAAAACTCTCCTGAAGTTGATTTGTAATGTTTTTGATTTTCAATTATAAACTCTCCTAAAGTAAGGTTGTTTTTTTTCATAATTGTATTTAGTTGTTTGTTTGGACAAATATCGAGAAAATTATTTTTAAAAAGGCGTTTGTTTTTCAGATAGTTTGAATAAAGATTTTTTATTTTAGCTAAAACTAAAGGAATATCGTTTAAGATGGATTTTAAAATAAGAAAAGGAAAAATTACAGACATGCCAGCTGTACTGGAATTAATACAAGAATTAGCCGACTTTGAAAAAGAACCTGATGCAGTTGAAGTTACAGTAGCTGATTTAGAACAAGATGGTTTTGGAGATTCTCCATTGTTTAAAACTTTTATTGCAGAATTAGATGGTGAAATTGTTGGAATGGCATTGTTTTACCCAAGATATTCTACATGGAAAGGGCCTACCATACATTTGGAAGATTTAATTGTGAAAAAAAATAAAAGAGGATTAAATGTAGGTAGAGCTTTATATACGAAAGTTATTGAATTTGGTTATAAAAAAGGAGTAAAGCGAATTGAATGGGTAGTTTTAGATTGGAATACACCAGCAATAGAATTTTATAAAAAAACTGGAGCCATTGTTTTAAATGACTGGAACACAGTGCAAATGGATGAAAAAGCAATAAAAAAATATTTGGAAACTGATAACAAATGAAAATTTTTAAGTTTGGTGGAGCATCAGTTAAAGATGCTGAAGGTGTAAGAAATGTACTTAGGGTTTTAAAACATGAAGGGTTTGAAAATACACTAATTATTGTTTCTGCAATGGGAAAAATGACCAATGCCTTTGAAAAAATAATAAATGCTTATTATTACAAAACAAACGACTTAGAGCGTAATATTGAGTTTGTAAGAAGTTTCCACTTGCAAATAATTAGCGAATTATCTTTTACCAAAAACAATTCCATTTTTATAGAAGTTGAGGAGCTATTTGGTCAAATGATGGGGTTTTTAATAACGAATAAGTCGAAAGATTATAATTTTATTTACGATCAAATTGTTGGGTTTGGGGAGTTGCTTTCAACTAAAATTATAAGTACTTATCTAACTAAAAATAATATTGAAAATAACTGGATTGATGTAAGAGAATATATTAAAACAAATTCAAATTATAGAGATGCCTCTGTAAATTGGGAGCAAACTTCAGCAAATATTTTAAATTTAGAGAAAAAGCAATTGTATATTACCCAAGGATTTATTAGTGGTTGTAGTTCAAAAAATAATACAACTACTACGTTAGGGCGAGAAGGGTCAGATTATTCAGCGGCAATTTTTGCTTATTGTTTAAATGCAGAAAGCATTACAATTTGGAAAGACGTTGAAGGTGTTTTAAATGCCGATCCAAGTTATTTTGAAAACACACAGTTGTTACAGCAAATTTCATATTCAGAAGCTATTGAAATGGCTTTTTATGGAGCATCTGTTATCCATCCAAAAACATTAAAACCTCTTGAGAATAAAAATATTCCATTGTATGTGAGGTCTTTTTATAGTTTAGAAAAAAAAGGAACAACAGTAAAGAAAGGACATTCTTTGTTCCCTGAGATTCCTTGTTTTGTTTTAAAAGAACACCAGATATTAATTTCAATTTCAGCATTAGATTTTTCATTTATGGTTGAAAATAATTTAAGTGATATTTTTAAAATTTTACACAACAATAAGCTAAAGGTAAATTTAATTCAAAATTCAGCCTTAAGTTTTTCGGTTTGTATTGAAGATAAATTCAATAATTTTGAACACCTTTTAATAGCACTAGAGTCAAAATATAAAATACATTATGTTAAGAATGTTTTATTATATACCATAAGGCATGCCTCTAAAGAAGCGGTTAACAAAATAGAACAAAAAGGTAAAGTATTGTTAAAACAGGCAACAAAAGGAACTGTACAAGTTGTGGTACAATAATTTTAAGTATTTTTGTGTTTACCAATAATTTTAAATGAATGAGTTTAGTAACAGCTAAAGAAATTGCGAAAGTAATTCACCTTGATAAATACGGATTTATTGGTACATTTTTTGGGTGGATTTTGTTAAAAACACTTAGAATTTCAAGAATTAATAGAATTTACAACAAACATAAACATTTAAAGGATATTGCTTTTTTTACAGCTTTATTAGAGGACCTACAAATTAAGTTTGAAATACCTGAAGAAGATTTAAAACGAATTCCAAAAAAAGGACCTTTTATAACAGTATCTAACCACCCACTAGGAGGAATAGATGGAATACTATTATTAAAGTTATTGATTGAAGAACGACCAGATTATAAAATTATAGCTAATTTTTTATTGCATAGAATTGAGCCAATGAAGCCTTTTATTATGCCCGTAAATCCTTTTGAAAACAGAAAAGATAGTCACTCGAGTATTTCAGGAATAAAAAATGCATTATTACATTTACAAGAAGGAAATTCGTTAGGTGTTTTCCCCGCAGGTGAAGTTTCTACATACAAAGATGGTAAAATAATTGTTGACAGACCTTGGGAAGAAAGTGCTATTAAATTAATTCAAAAAGCAAAAGTTCCTGTAATTCCAATTTATTTTCATGCAAAGAATAGCCCGTTATTTTATTTTCTATCAAAATTAAATGGCAATTTAAGAACAGCAAAATTACCTTCAGAATTACTATCGCAAAAAGGGAGAGTTATCAAAGTTAGAATAGGAAAACAAATACCAATAAAAGATCAAGAAGAATATAAAAACACGCAGGATTTTTGTGACTTTATTAGAAAAAAAACCTATATGTTGGCTAATCCTTTTGAAAAAGAAACAATAAAACTAAGTACATCATCTTTAAAATTACCAAAATCTCCGAAAGAAATAGTAAGTCAAAGAAATATTGATAAAATGATTCTTGAAGTAGAAGCCTTGAGAAAAAATAATGGCCGATTGCTTAAAAGTAAAAACTATGAAGTGTTTTTTGCCCCAAGTAAAAAAATTCCAAATATTATGTTCGAGATTGGGCGTTTGCGTGAAATTACTTTTAGGGAAGTTGGAGAAGGAACAAATGAATCAATAGATTTAGATGTTTTTGATGGCTATTACCATCACTTATTTTTGTGGGATAGTGAAGCTGAATGCGTTGTTGGAGCATACCGTATGGGATTAGGGAAAGACATATTTAAAAAGTACGGTATTGAAGGTTTTTACGTACAAACGTTATTTAAATTTGAGCCTGAGCTTTTTACGATGATGGAAAATTCTATAGAAATGGGAAGAGCTTTTATTATTAAAGAATATCAACAAAAACCCATGCCCTTATTTTTACTTTGGAAAGGAATAGTTCATATCACCTTGCGATACCCAGAGTATAAATACTTAATAGGAGGTGTAAGTATTAGCAATCAGTTTTCAAATTTTTCAAAATCGTTGATGATTGAGTTTATGAAATCACATTATTACGATCCGTATATTGCACAGTACATTCACCCTAAAAAAGAATACAAAGTAAAACTAAATGATGCTGATAAAGATTTTGTTTTTGATGCTACACAGGCCGATATGAATAAATTTGATAAAGTAATTGATGAAATTGAACCAGGAGCTTTACGGATGCCTGTTTTAATAAAAAAATATGTAAAACAAAATGCGAGGTTGGTTGCTTTTAATGTAGATCCAAAATTTAACAATGCTGTTGATGGTTTAATGTATATTAGAGTTGCAGATATACCAGAAAGCACAGTAAAACCAGTTATGGAAGAGTTTCAAGCAGAATTAGAGAGTAGGCTTGAAAGTGAAAAACAAGAAGGTGTAATTAAAGAAGAGCCATCTTCTCTTTAATTTTCTAGAACCATTCTTTTTTATTAATCTGATACATTTGAATAAACTCTTCGTCAGATTTAGTGAGATAAATAACACCCTCAATTAATCCAATAATACTCGTTACTGCAGCTCCAATACCACAAGTTACAATTGTAACAGCTAATAGAATAATACCCTGTGTTGTATATCCTAGAATAAATTTATGTACGCCAAACGGTCCTAAAACTATTGCTAAAATCCCAGCGATTACTCTTTTACTATCTTCATTATTTTTTGGAATGATATTTCCATTTTCATCTAATACATCCATTGTTTGTTTTTTAGTATTATAAAATTACAAAATTATTACGATAAAAAAGTAATACATATTTTGTTTCTAAAAGGTAATTTTATTTTTGACAGAACGGATTTTCAAAAAAATATTTTTTCAACCTTATCCACAATTGTTTGCGCGAGTTTAATTTTAGATTCTATAGTCCACCCTGCTATATGAGGTGATAATAGTACATTATTTGCGCGAATTAAATACTCAAATGCTTCGGGTAAACTTTCATTTTCAAATAAATTTTCAAAAGATAGTTTTTCATATTCTAATACATCTAAACAAGCACCTAATACTTTTTTATTGATGAGTCCTTCAACTAAATCATTGGTAACAACAGCTGATCCTCGTGCAGTGTTTATTAAATAAAAAGGTTTTTTAAAACTGTTAATAAATACATCATTTACCATATGGTGCGATCGTTTATTAAAAGGTGTGTGTAAACTTAAAACGTCGGTTTTTTCTTGCAATTGTTTTAAGGAAACTTGTTTGCAATTTTCATCGCCTACCTCTTTTTTTATATCGTAACAAATAACATCAACATCAAAACCTTTTAATTTTTTAGCAAAGGCTTTTCCCATATTTCCATAACCTATAATACCAACAGTTTTCCCCTCTAATTCAATTCCTCTATTTTCTTCACGCAGCCATTTTCCATTTCTAATTTCAATATCGGCTTTTTTAATATTATTAAATAAGGAAAGTATCATTCCTAAGGCATGTTCTCCAACGGCATTGCTATTCCCTTCAGGAGCAGAAATTAACGCAATACCTTTTTTTTTTGCGTATGCAACATCAATACTTTCAAGTCCCGCGCCTACACGTGCAATAAATTTTAAATGGATTGCTTTGTCTATAAATTGTTTATCAATATTAAACCTACTTCTAATAACAATACCGTTGTAGCTGTCTATTTTTTCTTCAATTTGTTGTTTGGTTGAAGTGTAATCTTCTTCACAAATACAGCCTAGTTTTTTTAAACCATTTTGAAGTAAAGGATGATTGGTATCAATTAAAAGAACTTTCATTAATACTGTTCATTTTCATTAGGGAAATCTTTATTTTTTACATCAGAAATATAATTTTCAAAAGCAGTTGTCATTTCTGAAAACAAGTCTAAATAACGACGTAAAAAACGAGGATGAAATTCATGGGTCATTCCCAACATATCATGCGTTACAAGTACTTGTCCATCAACACCATTCCCAGCTCCAATACCTATAACGGGAATGGAAATACTCTCTGCGATTTCTTTAGCAAGTTTTGCAGGAACTTTTTCTAAAACCAAAGCAAAACATCCTAATTGTTCAATTAACAAGGCATCTTCTTTTAGTTTTTTTGCCTCTTCTTCTTCTTTGGCTCTAACGGTATAAGATCCAAATTTATAAATAGATTGAGGCGTAAGTCCTAAGTGTCCCATAACAGGAATTCCTGCAGTTAAAATTCTTGAAATTGACTCTTGAATTTCGCTTCCTCCTTCTAACTTTACAGCATGACCACCAGATTCTTTCATTATTCTTATAGCTGAATCTAAAGCACTTCGAGAATTACCTTGATAGCTGCCAAAAGGTAAATCTACCACAACCAAACTTCGTTCAATGGCCCTAACAACTGAGCTTGCATGGTAAATCATTTCATTTAGGGTAATAGGAAGTGTAGTTTCGTGGCCAGCCATTACGTTTGATGCAGAATCACCAACTAAAATAATATCAATACCAGCTTTATCAACAATTTTGGCCATAGTATAGTCATAAGCAGTTAGCATGGCAATTTTCTCACCATTATTTTTCATTTCCACCAAACTTTTGGTTGTAATTCTTTTGTAATCTTTTTTTGCTGTTGACATTGTTAAATTAATTTAATCTTAAAAGGTAAAAGTAATGAAAAAACAGTTTGTATCTAAGAGTATTTATTTTTGAAATTTAAACTAGGCTAAAAACATTAAAAAAATAGTTTGAAAAATTAGCAAAATAAGTTAACTTTACTAAAAATAAGTCTATTTTGAGAAAGAAAAATAACTTACCCTCTTATGTTAATGAATTGGAAGAAAAAGTAGTAGACCTTAGTTTGCAACTTAAAAGCAGTTCTAATGAGTTGATTTTAGTTAAAGAAAACTACAATAAAACAATAGGGAAATTAATACATAATTTAAAGAATCCAATTGGTGTTATTTTTTCATTTTCTGAAATGATGTTAGAAGATATTGAAGACTATTCAACAGAAAAACTAAAAAAACATATTGAAATTATTAAAAACTCATCAAAATTTTCTATTGAATTATTAAACACTGTAGCGAAGCTTTCACAACTTAAATCTTCAGATTACACATTGAATTTAAAACAATTAAATTTTTTAAATTTGATAAGTAATGTTATAAGTGAGTTTAAACATTTAGCAGAGGAAAGAAACACTATTATTCAAATAAATTTTCCAGAAAAACCAACTTTTTTAGCAGTTGATGAAGCTGAAATTTCAGTGGTAATTAGAAATATACTTAACAATGCGTTTCGGTATTCTAGTAAAAACACAACAATAACCATTGAAGTAAGGGAGAATAACAATATTGTTGAAACAACAATAACTGATGAGGGAATTGGTATTTCTGAAGAAAATTTATCCAAGGTGTTGAATGAGTTTTTTGTTGTAAATACTTATTCAGAAGATAAGCAAAAGTGTATTGGTTTGGGATTGGCAGTTGCCTCTAAAATTTGTATGCATCATAAGGGAAAGATTTCAATAACGAGTATTATTGATAAAGGATCTAGTTTTAAAATTAGTATTCCAAAGATTTGAAATTATTTTTAGACAGCTGTTGATCAGGTTTTTATAATTTAATTATAAAAATTAAAAAACATAAAGTTTTGTAAAAAAATGTATATTTAACATGTCAAAAACCCCAAATAAGTAAAAATGACTGAACAGTTTAATCTTAAAACAACTCCAATAGATTCTCAAGATAAAATACAAACCCAACAAGAATTTAACAAAAAATACTTTACATTTTTTGAAAATGCTCCTATTGCATTAATGGTTGAAGATTTTTCAAAACTTAAAATATATATTGAAAAAGTTGCAAAAGAGCATAAAACAGATGTTAAATCGTATATAACCGCAAACCCTGAGGTAATTTCAAAATTAGCATCATTAATTAAAATAAAAGAGGTAAATGCAACAGCGCTAGCCCTATTTAAAGCTAAAACGAAGCAAGAGTTATTAAAAGATTTAGACAGAACCTTTACAGCTAAATCAACGGAGGCTTTTAAAAATTTAATTGTAGATCTTTTAACCGGGAAAAATGAAACAGAAGCAGAAACGGTTAATAAAACGTTAGATGGTGAAATACTTGATATTTCTATAAAATTTAAAGTAATAGATGGCAGTGAAAAAACGTTCGAAAATATCATTGTATCTATTGAAGATATAACAGAAAGAATTAATATTAGAAAGGCTTTAGCTCAAAGCGAGAAAAGATATAGAGAATCTCAAGAAGTTGCTAAAATTGGAAGTTGGGAATATGATTTTTCTTCTAACAAAATACATTGGTCTGATGAAGCCTTTAAACTAATAGAAAGGGAACCTTATAGGGATTTAGACTTGAAATTTTATTTATCGTATGTACATGCTGAAGATAGAGCATTGGTAGAAAATTTTAATATAAAATTTTTATTAAAACACCCAAATCAAAATATAAAGTATAGAATAGTTACAGAGCAAGGAAAAATAAAATATATTAGTGAAAAGCGAAGTGCACAGATAAAAAATGGAAGAATTGTTAAAATAATTGGTATATGTCAAGATATTACCGAAAGTGTACAAATAGAACAAAAGCTAAATGTAACCAAAAATTTACTTTCAAAAACTCTTACAAGTATTAAAGATGGTTTTGTGATTTTAGATCACAATTCAAGTTATTTGTATTTAAATAATGAAGCAGCAAATTTATTAGGTATTAAAAATCCAGAGGAGATTATTGGTAAACATATATGGTCTGAATTTCCGGAAAGAGAAGGTGATGTTTTTTTTGATAACTACCAAAAGGTTATAAAAACAAGAAAACCTGTTAGTTTTGAAAATTATTTTAAGCCTTGGAATAGGTGGTTTGAAAATAGAATTATACCTACAAGTGAAGGAATAATTATGTTTTTTCATGAAATAACAGATAGAAAGACAGATGAAGAAAAAATACAAAAAGCATATAATATAATTAACAAAGGCTCATCAGTTGTATTTTTATGTAAAAACGAAAAACATTTTCCAATTGAATTTATTTCAGAAAATGCTATAAAATTATTTGGATATACCAATGAAGAGGTACTAAGTAATACCTTCAAAATACTTAAAATCATTCACCCAGATGATGTAGATTATGTACAATCTTTATTTATTTCAATAAATAAAAATGAAGGATTTAAAGGTTTTAAAACAAAGGCTATTAAAGTTTTATCTAAAAATGGAAAAGAAAGATGGGTTGAGGTTAGAATTGATGTTATAAAAGATATTAATGGAAAAACAACTCATATTCAAGGGATAGCAGAAGATATTACTGAGCAAAAAATTTCAAGAGATTTATTATTTAAAAGTAATCAGCGTTTAGAAGAAATATTTAAAAATACACCCTTAGGGATTATAATTTGGGATTTAGATTTTAATGTGCTTGAATGGAATAACTCTTCTGAAAGAATATTTGGGTATACATTTGAAGAAGCAAAAATAAAATCAATAAAAGACTTAATAAACCCTCCGCATTTAATTCCGGAAATGAAAAAGTTTCGAAATAAATTTGCTTCTCTAAAATTTGAGAAAGTAACTTCGAGTGAAAATATTACCAAAGATGGTAAAATAATAACATGTAGGTGGTATAATGTACAACTTAAAGACGCTGAAGGAAACATAACTGGTTTTGCTTCACTAGTAGAAGATGTTACAGAAAGAATTAATTCTAAAAAAGCACTTGAAAAATCTGAACGAAAATACAGAGATATTTTTGAAAAATCAATTGATGCAGTTCTTATTATAAAAAATGGTAAGTATACCAATTGTAATGAATCTACATTAAGAATATTTGATTATAAAGATAAACAATCATTACTTCAAAAGCACCCATCAGCACTTTCTCCTGAAAAACAACCTGATGGAGAGTCATCTTATTTAAAAGCAGAAGAAATGATGAAAATAGCCTTAGCAAAAGGGCATCATAGATTTAGATGGTATCATCAACAAAAAAATGGTCGTATTTTTCCTGCGGAAGTTTCCCTTACAAGAATTAATACTCCTGATAACATACCTACAATACATACAGTTATAAGAGACATTACTGAAAGAGTTAAAAATGAACAATTAGAAAATGTATTATACAATATCTCTAGAGCAGCGTTAACTATTAATGATTTTAAAAAGTTTGGTCTTTTCTTAAAAGATGAATTACAAACAATTATTGATACGAGTAATTTTTATGTTGCTATTTACAATGAGAAAACAAATATGATTACAACTCCAGTTTTTGTTGATGAAAAAGAAGAAGTAGAAGTGTTTTCTGCAAGGAACTCTTTAACAGGATACGTAATAAAAACAAAAAAACCATTGTTGCTTACTATTGATGAACATCGAAAATTAATAAAACAAGGAGTTGTAGATATTGTTGGTGCTTATTCAGAATGCTGGTTAGGTGTCCCTCTAACAATTGAGAATAAGGTAATTGGAGCTATTGTTGTTCAAAGCTATGATAATAAAAACGCCTTTAATAAAAATGATGTAAATTTATTAGAATTTGTAGCAGACCAAATAAGTACCACTATTCAGCGTAAAAAAATAGAAGATGAATTAACTCAAGCTTTGGCAAAAGCACAAGAATCAGATAAATTAAAATCTTCTTTCTTAGCCAATATGAGTCATGAAATTAGGACTCCAATGAATGGAATTATTGGGTTTTCTGAATTGTTTTTAGAACCAAATTTATCGAATGAGGATAGAGAAAAATATGCGAATGTTGTAATAAACAGTAGTAAACAATTATTAACTATTGTAAATGACATTTTAGATATTTCAAAAATTGAAGCGGGAGTTGTAAAGCTAAATTATGAAAGTACAAATATCAATAGAATGCTCGATAATCTATATGCTTTTTACAAACCAAAAGCTGAGGAAAACAATTTAAAATTAAATTGTGTGAAAGGATTGGAAAATTTTAAAAGCGTAATTAGTATTGATAAAATAAAATTAAATCAAGTATTAACAAACTTGTTGTCAAACGCATTTAAATTTACAGATGAAGGAAGTATAGATTTTGGATATGAATTTATTGAAGATAAATTGCAATTTTATGTAAAAGATACAGGAGTTGGTATTGAAGCTGATATCCAAGATAAAATATTTGATAGATTTATACAAGCAAACCAAGATTTGAATAAAAAACTTCAAGGAACAGGGCTAGGCTTAGCAATTTCAAAAAGATTTATTGAATTATTTAAGGGAGATATTTGGATAGATTCTAATAATAAAGGAACAACAATTTATTTTACCATACCTTATATTAAGGTGAAAGAACCATTAGTTTCTTCAATTGTTGAAGAACAAAAATCAAACAAGCAAGTGAAAAATCGAGAATTAACAATATTAGTAGCTGAGGATGAAGAATATAATATGATGTATATTAACGAATTATTTTCAAAAACAAACTATAAAATTATTGAAGCAAGCAATGGTAAAAAAGCAGTTGAATTACTAGAGAATCACCCTGAAATAGATTTGGTTTTTTTAGATATTAAAATGCCTATAATGGATGGTAATGAAGCCATGGCAGCAATTAAAAAGATAAATCCGTCATTACCGGTAATAGCACTATCAGCTTTTGCAATGGAATCAGATAAAGAGATAGCTCTAAAAAAAGGATTTGATGCATATTTAACCAAACCAATAAATAAGAAATTACTCTTTAATTTAATTGACAAATATGCAAATTAAATGTATATGTTAGAAAAATTAAACGACCAAGGCAACTTATACTAAAAAATAATGAAACTAAAATTATTGTAAATAATTAACTATTTTAGCTATAAAGCAATTAAAATTAATGCCATTAACTAACAAACAGAAACTCAATCCAACTAAATGGGTAATACTCCACGCAGATTATCTTTTTAATTATACAATTAGTAGAGTTAGCAATCATGACATCGCAAAAGATATAGTGCAAGACACGTTTTTTGCAGCTTTAAAAGCAAAAGATAATTTTCAGGGTAAAGCAAGTGAACGAACTTGGCTAATAGCTATTCTTAAGCGAAAAATTATTGACTATTACCGTAAAATTAATTCAGTTAAAGGGAAAGCTGAAGTAAAAATGAGTTTTTATACTGATGGAGACAGAGAAGGTGAATGGATAGAAGAATGTGTTCCAACAAATTGGAATAATGAAATTGAAAAAAGTATTGAAAATGATGAGTTAGGGGTAGCCTTAGAAAAATGTATTGAAGACTTGCCGGAAAAGTATGCAATGGTTTTTAAAATGAAAACCATTCAACAATTTGAAACAGAAGAAATATGTAAGGAACTTGAGATAACCTCGTCAAATCTTTGGGTAATTATACACAGAGCGAGAACTCAACTAAGAAAATGTATGGAAGAAAGTTGGTTTAAAAATTAAAAATTAGAATATGAAATTAACCTGTGATGAAGCAACTGCTTTATGTGATAAAAACCAGTACAATGAAACAACTCTATGGGAAAAGGTAAAACTTAATATCCACCTTTTTTTATGTAAAAAATGTGGTTTGTACTCCAAACAAAATCATGTGGTGACCAAATGTGTTGAAATTCATAAAGATTCTAAACTTATAAAAGAGGACTTTTTAAGTGAAGAAGAAAAAGAACATATTAAAGAAGAATTGGAAATCAAGATAAACCAATAATAAAAATATACAAATTACACTATAAAGAAACTTTAAATGAAGTTCACTTTATATACTTTCACAAAAAAACACAATGAGTTTTATACCCAATAATATTGATGAGTATGTAGTAAATCACTCCCAAAGTGAACCGCAACTTTTACAACAATTAAATAAAGAAACTTGGCAAAAAGTATTGAACCCAAGAATGTTAAGTGGTGCTTTTCAAGGAAGAATATTGGCAATGATTTCAAAATTAATTCAACCTACAACCATTTTGGAAATAGGTACATATACAGGTTACTCTGCACTTTGTTTGGCTGAAGGAATGAAGGCGAATGGCACGCTTTATACGATTGATAAGAATGAAGAATTAGAAGATTTTGCAAAAAAATACTTTGATAAATCTTCTTATAAAAATCAAATTAAACATTTGGTAGGTAATGCACTGGACATCATACCAATTATTGATGAAAAATTTGATTTGGTTTTTATTGATGCCGATAAATGTAATTATAGTAACTATTTTAATTTAGTGATTGATAAAATGAATACAGGAGGCGTAATTTTATCGGATAATGTATTGTGGAATGGAAAAGTTGTTGAAGAAATTAAGCCTAAAGATTTAGACACAAAATCTTTGGTAGAATACAATAAATTATTAAACTCAGATAATAGAATTGAAACTGTTTTGTTGCCTATACGTGATGGATTATCAATAAGTAGAGTAAAATAAGAAATTAAGTACTATAACTTTTTTCGTTTAATAGGACCTGTGAAATCTTCAACAGAGTCTTTTATTTTTGAAACAGGTCTCGTAAAATCATCAAAATTATCTTTTACTTTATTTATTTCTTTTTTAACATTAGAGGCAAGATCAATATCAATGTTATTTTTTTTGGCACTCGTGTTAATTTCTCTTTTAATATCATTAGTAGCATCTTTTATTTGACGCATACCTTTTCCGAGACCACGAGCTATTTCAGGGAGCTTGTCTGCTCCAAAAAGCATTACAACAAGAAGTAATACAACAAATATTTCAGGACCACTAATAAATAAGTACATTACAAATTAATTTGAGTACAAAGATAGCTAAAAAAATAGTTTAAAATAGTACAGATTTAAGTTTAACTATAGAAAATGACGAGTACTACATTTTGTTTTTAGTCAACATTCTTTTAATTTCATTCAATTTCATTAAAGCCTCAATTGGTGTAAGCGTGTCAATATTAGTAGAAAGAATTTCTTCCTTAATATCTTCTAATAAAGGGTCATCTAACTTAAAAAAGCTCAATTGCATATCGTTTTCTGAAGCATTTTTTAAGGTTTCTTTTACATTGTCATTCGTATGGTTTTTTTCTAACTGTTTTAGCATTTTACTCGCCCTATGAACAACAGCAGTTGGCATTCCTGCTAATTTAGCAACGTAAATTCCAAAACTGTGTTCACTACCTCCAGGAACCAATTTTCTGAGAAAAATTACTTTATCTTTTAATTCTTTAACTGAAACATTGAAGTTTTTAATACGTTCAAATGTATTCGTCATATCATTTAACTCGTGGTAATGTGTGGCAAATAATGTTTTTGCTTTTGAAGGATGTTCGTGTAAATATTCAGCTATGGCCCAGGCAATTGAAATACCATCATAGGTGCTTGTACCTCGGCCAATTTCATCTAAAAGTACCAAGCTTCTTTCAGAAATATTATTTAAAATGTTAGCAGTTTCATTCATTTCAACCATAAAAGTAGATTCACCCATAGAAATATTATCACTAGCACCAACACGTGTAAATATTTTATCAATAATACCAATTCTTGCATTTTGTGCAGGTACGTAACTTCCCATTTGCGCCAATAATACAATTAAAGCAGTTTGGCGTAAAATAGCTGATTTACCACTCATATTTGGACCAGTAATCATAATTATTTGTTGTAAATTTCTATTTAAAACTACATCGTTTGCAATATATTCTTCACCAATTGGCAATTGTTTTTCAATTACAGGATGCCTACCATTTTTAATTTCTAGATTGGTGCTTTCATCTAATTGTGGCCGTACATAATTATATTGTTTGGCAATTTTTGCAAAAGAAATTAAACAATCAATTTGTGCAATTAATTGTGCATTGAGCTGAATGGGCTGAATATAATCCAGCATTGAGCTAATTAATTTTGTAAAAAGCTCATTTTCAAGTTTACTAATTCTTTCTTCAGCACCTAAAATTTTAGTTTCATACTCTTTTAATTCTTCAGTAATATAACGTTCAGCACTTACCAATGTTTGTTTGCGAATCCATTCTTCAGGAACTTTATCTTTATGGGTATTCCTAACTTCAATATAATACCCAAAAACATTGTTAAAGGCTATTTTTAAAGACGAAATTCCTGTGCGTTCAATTTCACGAGAAACCATACTGTTTAAGTACGTTTTTCCAGAGGTTGAAATTGCTCTTAACTCATCTAATTCAGTTGAAATACCACTTGCAATACTATTTCCTTTGTTAATATTAACAGGTGCATCTTCATTCAATGTTTTTGCTATTTTCTCCCGAATTGTAGTGCAACTTTGAAGTTGTGTCCCAATTATTTTTAAAGATTCATTATTGCTTTTTTCAGCAGCTTCTTTTATTGGAATGATGGCATTTAATGAATTTTTAAGTAATACTACTTCTCGCGGATTTACTTTACCTGTTGCTACTTTTGATACTAGCCGCTCAATGTCACTAATTTGTTTTATTTGTTGAATTGAAAGTTCGAAAAAAGTTTCGTTATCAATAAAATATTTTACAATGTCATGGCGATTTTTAATGTGATTGATATCTTTTAAAGGTAATGCTAACCATCTCTTTAGCAATCTTCCACCCATTGGTGAAATGGTTTTGTCAATAACATCTAAAAGCGTTACGGCATTATCAGAAGTAGTGTTATATAGTTCTAAATTACGAATGGTAAAACGATCCATCCAAACATAATTATCTTCTAAAACACGCTTAATTACAGTAATATGATTTAAATTGTTGTGTTGTGTTTCAGATAAATAGTGCAGTGCAACTCCAGAAGCAATTATAGCTTCGTTTAACGTATCAATACCAAAACCTTTTAGTGTTTTTACGTTGAAATGATTGGTTAAAGTTTCCAACGCATATTCCGATTGAAAAATCCAATCTTCTAAATAAAAAGTGTAAAATTGAGTGCCAAATTGTTCTAAAAACGTGGTTTTATATTGTTTTTGAACTAAAACTTCACTTGGATTGAAATTTTGGAGTAGTTTATCTATGTATTCACTATTCCCTTGTGCAGTTAAAAATTCACCTGTAGAAACATCTAAAAATGAAATGCCTATATTTTTTTCCCCTCCAGTTCGGCGGGCAGATCCGAAATGAATAGATGCCAAAAAATTATTAGTTTTCGCTTGTAAAACTTCATCATTTAATGCAACACCAGGGGTTACCAATTCTGTAACACCACGTTTTACAATGGTTTTTGTCATTTTTGGATCTTCTAACTGATCACAAATAGCAACACGCATACCTGCTTTTACCAGTTTTGGTAAATAGGTGTTTAATGAATGATGTGGAAAACCAGCCAACGCAGTTTCAGTTTCGCTTCCAGCACCTCGTTTTGTTAAAATAATTCCTAAAACTTTCGCTGCTTTTTTAGCATCTTCGCCAAAAGTCTCGTAAAAATCACCCACTCTAAACAACAACATTGCGTCAGGGTATTTTACCTTAATTGCATTGTATTGTTTCATTAAAGGAGTGACTTTCTTAGTTTTCGCTGCCAATTTTTAAGAATTTAGATTAGTTTTGCGAAGTTAATTATTCCGTTTTAAAGATAAACGAATTTATGAGAAAATTAAAAAACAGCGAATTAGGAAGATTTAATGTTGAAGAGTTTAAAAAAACCGATAAAATTCCCCTAATTGTGATACTTGATAATATTAGAAGTTTAAATAATATTGGATCGGTTTTTAGAACAAGTGATGCTTTTTTAATTGAAAAAATTTATTTGTGCGGAATTACAGCACAGCCACCTCATAAAGATATTCATAAAACAGCGTTAGGAGCAACAGAATCTGTTGCTTGGGAATATGTAGAAGACACACTTCAATTAATTGAAAGATTGAACGGTTTAAATATTGAAATAGTTGCTATTGAGCAAGTGGAAGGAAGTACAATGTTACAAGATTTTAACATTGACCCCAATCAAAAATATGCTGTTATTTTTGGTAATGAAGTGAAAGGTGTGCAGCAAGAGGTGGTTTCAGCTTCAAATTATTGTATTGAAATTCCGCAATTTGGAACAAAACATTCATTAAATATAGCTGTTAGTACAGGGATTGTACTTTGGGACCTGTTTAAGAAAATGAAGTACAGGTAAATTTTGCATTAAGGATTGAAGTTTTGTTTGAGCTCTTTTTTATTATTTTTAATAATTAAAAAAGCGAGTACTGAAAGCCTGACACGTAGTGGAATGCCCAAAAAATTAAAAGCCTAAGATTAATTTTGCAATCATAAAATAAATTAAAATCCCAAAAACATCGTTACTGGTGGTTATAAAAGGGCCTGTAGCAACTGCGGGATCTACTCCTCTTTTTTCTAGGAATACAGGAATAAATGTGCCAATAAGGGCAGCCATTATAATTACGGATATTAATGCTACACAAACAGTTATTGAAATTAAAAAAGAAGTTTTAAATGCAAAGTGACTAATTAAAATTACTACGCCAGCAATAACAAGACCGTTGATTAAGCCTAATAAAAATTCTTTAAAAATACGACTTGCCATTTCTCCTTTCATGGTGTTATTTGCCAATGCCTGAACTACTATTGCAGATGACTGAACCCCAACATTACCAGCTGTAGCTTGAATTAAAGGAATGAAAATTAGTAATACTGGAAACTTTAAAAAAGCTCCTTGAAAACCATTTATAATACTTGCGGCACCTAATCCTCCAAACATACCAATAAGAAGCCAAGGTAAACGAGCTTTTGTTAATTTCCAAATGCTATCATCGGCTTCAACATCTTGTGTAATACCTGCCGCAAGTTGGTAGTCTTTTTCAGCTTCCTCTTTAATTACATCAACAATATCATCAATGGTTATTCTTCCAACCAAACGCCCCAATTCATCTACTACGGGAATAGCTTCTAAATCATATTTTTGCATAATCCTTGCCACATCTTCAGCTTTGTCATTTACATTAACGGCATCTACTTTTTTAATAAGTACATCTTTTATGGCTGTTTTGGTTGAGGTTGTTAGCAAATCTTTTAACGAAAGGCGGCCTTTTAAGATATCATTATCATCAACTACATAAATAGAGTGAACTCTAGTAACTTCTTCGGCTTGTTTGCGCATTTCTTTAACGCACGTAAGTACATTCCAATTTTCGTTTACTTTTACTAACTCTTTTGCCATTAAACCACCGGCAGTATCTTCATCATAGCGCAGTAGTTCTATAATATCTTTTGCGTGCTCTTCATCTTCAATATGAGAAATTACCTCTTTCTTTTGTTTTTCAGAAAGTTCAGCAATAATATCAGTTGCATCATCGGTATCTAATTCTTCAATTTCTTCAGCAATTTCTTTTGAAGAAAGCCCCTTTAATATTTTTTCACGATCATCTTCATCTAGTTCTGCAATTACTTCTGAAGTAATATCAGTATCTAATAGTTTTATTAGATAAATAGCTTCTTCTGTGTTTAATTCTTCAATAATTTCAGCAACATCGGCGTAATGCAAATCTTCTAATAAATTTAAAAGAGCTGTATTTTTATTTTCAGCAATTAATTGTTGAATTTGTTGAATGTATTCTTTTGTAATTTCAAATTGCATCTTTTTCTATTTTAGAAGTAAGATTGATAAACTCTTGAACAGATAATTGTTCTGGACGTTTTGCAAAGATACTATCTTCCCTTAAACTATCTGATAAATTCATAATTTTTAAACTATTACGAAGTGTTTTTCTGCGTTGTTGAAAAGCAGTTTTTACAACTCTGTAAAATAATTTTTCATTTACAGGTAATATAAAATTTTCTTTTCTAGTTAATCTGAGAACACCCGAATCAACTTTTGGTGGTGGATTAAAAACATTTGGAGGAACTGTAAATAAGTATTCAACGTTGTAAAATGCTTGTGTAAGAACCGATAAAATTCCGTACACTTTACTTCCTTCTTTTTCTGCAATTCGTTTGGCTACTTCCTTTTGAAACATACCTGAAAATTCAGGAATTTGATGTTTGTTTTCTAAGGTTTTAAAAACTATTTGGGTGGAAATATTATAGGGAAAATTTCCAATAATTGCAACTTGGTTCGTTCCAAAATATTCTGATAAATTTATTTTTAAAAAATTTTTTAAAATAATTCTGTCGGTTAGATTTAAGAAATGAGCTTTTAGATATTCAACAGATTCAGTATCAATTTCTACAACGTGTGTTGTGAATTTTTTTTTGAGCAGGTACTTAGTTAATACACCCATTCCTGGGCCTATTTCTAAAACTTTTTCATATCCTTTACCTGTTAAACTATCTGCTATTTGTTGTGCAATAAGTTCATCTTTTAAAAAATGTTGACCAAGGTATTTTTTTGCTTTTACACTCATAAATTAGTTTTTTACACTCATACTAAATTGTTCGCTAATTACTTTTAATTCAGTTCTAAAAGAAACTATTTTGTTATTAAATAAAGCTATTGTTTCATTGCGTAATTGAGATGCATTTTCTTTGTAATATTTTTGTAACGTTTCTAAACTGTCAGTTGTGTATTGCACAGAAAAAGTAACACCACCCATTTCTTCTTGAATCATAACTTGGCTCATTTTAGCATGGCTAAATTTACCTGTTGCAAGCATATTAGGAATATGTTTTTCTTTCATCCATTTTAACCATTCATTTTTAATAGATTCATCAATATTTGTTGTAACGTTGTATATATACATAGTTTTATTGAATAAGTAAAATTGTTAATTTATGAGGTCTCCCCTTAATTTTCTATATTTTTTGCGAGCATCAACTAAATAAATACTAGAGGGAAACTCAAAAATAATTTTTTGGTAATATTCTTTAGCTTTTTCAATATCGTTTAATTTATTCAAGTATAATTCTGCTAAAAAATAAACAGTATCATCAACTAGAATATCATCTTTATTTAAATTTATAATTTGTAAATAATTGTTTTCCGCTTTATCAAAATTATTTAAGTTTTCATAAAGTTTAGCTTGTTTAAACAGCGCTTCATCTTCAATAGGATGCCCTTTGTAATTTTCTAAAATCACCTGTAAGGTATCTATTGCCTGTTGATTTTTATGTTGATATGAAAGTAAATCTGCAATAGCATATTTTTTTAAAGCAATTTTTAAACTGTCTTTTACAGTGTTATCAGTTATTAAAAGGTTTAAATCCAGAGCATCATTAGCAATGAGTTGTGAGGTGGAATTTTTTAATACTTTCAATTGTGACTGAGCCCAATCAAAATCACCTTTAAAATAAGAAGTTTGTGCAATTTTAAATCGTGCTGTTTGCCCGATGACATGATTTTTTAAATTGTTTTGAACTTGAGTATAGTAAATTAAAGCACTATTAAATTTATTGCTAAATACTAAAATATCGGCCAATGTTGTTTTTATTTTACCCTTTTGAAATTTATTTAAAGGTAATTTTAATACTTCATTTAAAATTGAAATGGCTTTTTGTGGCTCATTTTTTTTAAAGGCTAAAAATTCAGCATATTTAACTTGTATGCTTGCTGTTTCAGTATTTTTACCATATTGGTTAAATAGTTGTTTAAATTTAGTTTCAATAATTTCAATTGTTGTATTTGTTTTAATGTCAATTTCTAATAAATATAATTTTGAAATTAATTCAGTCTCTATATCATTTGTGTTTTCTACAACATAATTAAAGCATTTTCTTGAAGCTTCATAGCTATTATTTTGAAATGCAATTTCTCCAATTTCAATTATGTTTTGTAGGTTGCCTAAATTCCTTTTATACAGCGCCTTCTCTTGTATTAGTGCTTTGGTATACTCTTTTTGTTGTATAAAAAGCCAACTCAATAATTTGTTCCAGCTGCTTTTTGGATTGTTTTGTAAATGTTTTAGCAATATGTTTTTCAATAAAATATTGTATTTATTTTCAGCATCATTGGTAATAAATTTCCCGATGTAATTCTTTGTAATTGGCAGGTAATTGTTGTTGTTAGCAACTAAATCTAAATATGTATTAAACATATTTTCTATTTCTGCTTTTTCACCATAAATAGTAGCTATTTGAAAATAATAATTTAATGAAGGATTTAATTTCATAGCCTTTTTGTAGGAAAGTAAAGCGTAGTTTAACAAATTACTATTTTGAAAAGTTTTTCCAATTGAGTAACCTGTAGTTGGTTTTTTTTCAATTGCTTTTAGGGCTTTTTGATAGTTTAAAGTAGCCTTTTCTTGTAGGTGTTGTAATTGGTAGTTATAGCCCAATTTAACGTATAAATACTCTTGATTTGGAAATTTTTTTAGTTGATTATTTATAATAGTTTTTACTTCTTCAAATTTTTCTAATTGTTGATAGCAATCAATTAAATAGTTAGTATAGCTAGTGTTGTAAGGATGTTTCTTGTGTAAAATTTTATAAAAAGATGCTGCTTTTTCATAATTACCATTTCTAAAATATTGCAATGCAAGTTGCTGTTCTTGGGCATAAAACTGCAAAGAAAAACAACAAAATATTATCAATAATAATTTACGCATATACTATTTTTAACTAAGCCAAAGATAACCAAACAAGTGTTAAAGTTTTTATAAAATGAACTTATTCTTGAACAAGCCTTGTAACATTTTGGCACGGAAGTTGTCTATATGAAAAAGAACAACTAAATTTTACAAAATGAAAGAATTAATTAAACAATACGAAACTGCAAAAAAGAAAGCATTACAATTCATGAAAAAAGGACAAATAAACAACTATTTTGATGCCTTAATTGAAATGAATAATTATAAAAAAATGATTACAGTAAGTGCTAATTAATTAGTTCAAAGCCACAATATGGTATTAAAACAGCTGGAATTTTAATTCCTTCAGGTGTTTGGTAATTTTCTAATAAACTAGCCAAAATACGGGGTAATGCTAAAGAGCTCCCATTTAATGTGTGTGCCAATTCACTTTTCCCTTCACTATTCTTAAAGCGAAGTTTTAAGCGGTTTGCTTGAAACGTTTCAAAATTCGATACAGAACTAACCTCCAACCAACGATCTTGCGCCGTAGAAAATACTTCAAAATCGTATGTTAACGCAGAGGTAAATCCAATATCACCACCGCATAAACGTAAAATTCTGTACGGTAATTTTAGTTCTTGCAAAATACCTTTTACATGGTTTACCATATTATCTAATGCTTCATAAGATCTATTAGGGTGTTCAATTCTAACAATTTCTACCTTGTCAAACTGATGCAACCTATTTAAACCACGAACGTGTGCCCCATATGAACCAGCTTCACGTCTAAAACAAGGTGTATAGGCTGTTTTACAAATAGGAAATTCATCTTCTTTTAAAATAACATCTCTAAAAATGTTGGTAACAGGAACTTCAGCAGTAGGAATTAAATATAAATTATCTTGTGCATCATGATACATTTGTCCTTCTTTATCGGGCAGTTGTCCAGTTCCAAAGCCAGATGCTTCATTAACTAAATAAGGTACTTGAACTTCATCGTATCCAGCACTTGTATTTTTATCTAAAAAATAATTAATTAAAGCTCTTTGTAGCTTGGCTCCTTTTCCTTTGTAAACAGGAAAACCAGCACCAGTAATTTTATTTCCCAGTTCAAAATCTATAATATCATATTTTTTTGCAAGCTCCCAATGTGGTAAAGCCCCTTTGTGTAATTTAGGAATTTCTCCTTCTTGAAAAGTTGTTTCATTGTCTTCTTCTGATGTGCCTCTAGGAACAATTTTATTAGGAATATTTGGAATTAAATATAATAATTCTTGTAATTCAGTTACTTTGTTTTGTAAACTCTCTGTTAATTCTTTTGATTTTTCTTTTAACTGAACCGTTTTTTGCTTTAAAATTTCTGCTTTTTGACGTTCGCCAGATTTAAATAACAGACCAATATCTTTTGATAATTTATTTGATTCAGCTAAAACTGCGTCTAATTCTGTTTGAATTGTTCTTCTTTCTTCATCTGCCAGTATAGTTTTGTTAACTAATTCTTTGGCATTTTTTAAATTTCTTTTTGCTAAACCCTCTAAAACAATCTCTTTGTTTTCTCTAATAAACGCTACTTGTAACATTGTTCCTTTCCTTTAATTGAAAAGCAAATTTAATAAATTGAAGTTAAAAGCAACTAATTAGTTGCATTTGATTTTAAAGAAACCGTTTCACTAATTTTTGAAACTATTTGAGGAACTTCTTTTATAGTAAATTCAAAATCTATTTTGAAGGAATTTTTAGTGAGTTCAGATATTTTGAAATTTCCATTTTTAATAGGGTAATAACCCGTTTCTCCTTTGCAAAAACACAAACGCCCAAAATATAATTTTATAGTTTGAAGGTTTTCACTAGTTAATGTTGTTTTTGTAATATTTTTACCCAATTCAGCGTAAACAATTTCTGTGTAATCACTATCTTGTGTTTTGGAAATCGGATTTCTTTTGTAAGTATATTTTAAAATTGTTTTTTCGCCTTCTGAAATTACAGGGTATAAATTACCGAATTCATCTGTTTTAAATATCAATGATTTATTTGGAATTAACTCTAACATACACACACCGTTATTGGGACAATTCTCGGCAGTTATAATAATAGACTCATTCACTTTATTTATTTTTTGAGTTGATTTACAAGAGATAAACAGCATAAAAATTATTGGTAAAAAAGCTTTCATAAACAGATGTTATATTTAGTGTTAATCAAAAAGCAAGCCGTTAATATACTTTAAAGATTTTTGTTTGTCTTTTTGCAGTTGGTTTTTTAGTTTTTCAACAGAATCAAATTTTTGTTCATTACGTAAAAATTTCAGTACATCTACCTGAATAGTTTTATGGTACAAGTCTTTATTAAAATCAAAAAAATGAATTTCAATAGTTTGGTGTTTACCGCTAACAGTAGGTCTATACCCTATATTCATCATCCCGAAAATAGTATTGTTTTCAATTTCAGACTTAACAATGTACGCTCCCGTTTTAGGTATTAATTTATAAGTTTCACTAACATTTAAATTGGCAGTAGGGAATCCTATTTTTTCACCTAAATTTCTCCCTTTAACAACTTCACCAGTTATCATAAAATGGTAACCTAAATAGTTGTTTGCCTTTTCTATTTCTCCTTCTTCAATAGCTTTTCTAATTTTAGTTGAGCTTACTGCTATTGAATCAATATTAAGTTGTGATATTTCTTCTACAGTAAAATTAAATTGTTGCCCATATTCTTGTAACTGACTAAAATCACCCTCTCTGTTTTTCCCAAATTGATGATCATATCCAATTATTAATTTTGAGATATTTAATTTATCTACCAAAATATTTTTTACAAAATTTAGCGCTGTTTTATTTGCATACTCTTTTGTAAATTTTTGTATGATTAAAAATTTTAATCCTGTTTTTTTTAACAAGCTAATTCTTTCATCAATAGTGTTAATTAATTTAATTTCTTTATCCTTTTCTAAAACCATTCTTGGATGAGGGAAAAAGGTTAACAGTAAAGGTGCAGCATTATTAATTTTGGCATTTTTCACTAAATTTTTAAGCACTTTTTGATGGCCAATATGTACACCGTCAAAGGTGCCAATAGTAACAAAAGTTTTTTTTGTTGATTTGTAAGTAGATAAATCGTTAAAAATTTCCAAAAGTTAAAATGGTATTAAGTTATAATGAGTTTGCAAAAATACTTTATTTAATTAAAAAACATTGTTATATATTTCTATTATATTGTACCTCAAATAAAATATTTTATATTTGTACCTACTAATTGTGCCCCAACTATAAAAATTTATGAAGCAACTTTATAATAAATACGCCGTTTTTACACTTTTTTTATTTTCAATAATTTTTTCGATATCAGCTCAAAATACAGGTGATTTATGGGCTAAGAACTCTAAATCAGAACAAAATAAATTTCAAAAAATTGAAAGGAAATCAATTCCTACAGATTTTGAAATATATAATTTAAATTTAAATTTGCTTGAAAAGGAGTTAATAAATGCACCTAAAAGAAAGAGTAAATCAATAAAATCTAAAGTTGTTTTAAGCTTTCCTAATGGTAATGGTAAATTTGAAAAATACCAAATTTTTGAAACTCCTATTTTAGAAGATGCTCTTCAAAAGAAATATCCAAATATCAGATCTTATATAGGGAAAAGCATTAGTAACCCTAATTCTGTTGTTAGGTTTAGTGTAACTTCTATGGGATTACACGCTCTAGTTTTTCAAAAAACAGAACAATCAATTTATATTGATCCTTATACTTCAAACAAGCAGTCATATATTGTTTATAAGAAGAAGAGTTTACCAGAAGTTGATCAGTTTCAATGTAAGGTTGAAGAAGTAAAAACTACAACAAAAATTCAGCAATCAAATATAACAGCTAAAGCTGAAAATGCGAATGATGGAATTTTAAGAACTTTTAGATTAGCCGTAGCTACAACAGGTGAGTATTCTCAATTTCATTTAACAAATCAAGGAATAAGTGCTACTGCAACTGATGCAGAAAAAAAAGGGGCAGTATTATCTGCAATAGTTGCTACAATGACTAGAGTGAATGCTATTTTTGAAAGAGATGTTGCATTAACAATGGTGCTTGTGGCAAATAATACAGATATTATATTTTTAGATGCCACTACTGATAATTTCACAAATGATGACGCTAGTAAATTAATAGATGAAAGCCAAACGGTAATAGATACAACTATTGGTACAGCAAATTATGATATTGGACATACTTTTAGCACTGGTGGCGGAGGCTTGGCACAGTTAAGGTCTCCTTGTACTACCACTGGTAAGGCTAGAGGAATAACAGGATCTAGCAATCCTATTGGAGACCCATATGATATTGATTTTGTAGCTCATGAAATGGGACACCAATTTGGGGCTCACCACACCTTTAACGCCGATTCAGGAAATTGCGGAGGAGGGAATAGAAATGATGCAACAGCAGTAGAACCTGGAAGTGGATCAACTATTATGGCTTATGCAGGTATTTGTGCTCCAAATAATGTACAAAATCTTAGTGATGCTTATTTCCACTTAGTTAGTATTAGAGAGATGTGGGATAATATAACTGCTGGGAATAGTACTTGTGGAGCTGAAACCTCTACAGCCAATAATACACCTGTTTTAAATGTATTGGCTAACTATACAATACCAATTTCTACTCCTTTTGTATTGGATGCAACAGCAACAGATGCGGAGAATGATGCATTAACTTATACTTGGGAGCAATTAGATACGGAAATTATACTACACCCATTAGAATCGACAGCTACTGGAGGGCCAGCTTTTAGATCCGTTGCGCCAAGTACTTCTTCAATGCGGTTTTTTCCAAATCAAAATACGGTTGTGGCTGGAAATTTATCATCTACTTGGGAGGTTTTACCATCGGTTGCAAGAACTATGAGGTTTGGAGTAACTGTTAGAGATAATAATGTGGTAGGAGGTCAAACAGCAAGTGAAGAAACAGTGATAACTGTTGATGGAACTTCTGGGCCTTTTAAATTAACTTCGCAAGCCGCTATAGAAACTTGGGATGCAGGAACGGCACAAACTATTACTTGGGACGTTGCCAATACAAATGTTTCTCCTATAAATTGTACGTTAGTAAATATTCTATTATCTACAGATGGTGGATTTACATATCCTATAACGCTGGCTTCAAATGTGGCAAATGACGGCACTCACGAAATTATTACTCCAAATATTACAACCAATACAGCGAGAATAAAAATTCAAAGTGTTGGGAATGTATTTTATGCGATGAACGTTGCTGATATTACCGTTCAAGCTTCAGAATTTATTATGAATTTCACTTCAAATAATGTAGCAGTATGCAACCCTAATAATGCTGTTTATACATTTACATACAATACTTTTTTAGGATTTAATGAAGAAACTACGTTTTCAGCTTCAAATAATCCTACAGGGACAACGGTTACTTTCAACCCTACTTCCGCAACAGTTGATAACACAACAGTTGAAATGACGATAAGTGGTATAAGTAATACAAATATAGGGAATCACACTATTTCTGTAACAGGTGTTTCGGCTACTTCTTCAACTACTAAAACAACAGCTGTAACTTTAGATGTTTATTCATCAACAATTGCACCACCTATTTTAGTATCTCCAGAAAATAATGCTGTAAGTATTTTAAAACCATATATTTTAAATTGGCAAAATGATGTTAATGCCTTAAATTATGGCTTAGAAATCTCAACAGATAATTCGTTTGCAACAATTATTGAGTCGGCTACAGTTAGTGATAATTTTTACAGTCCTTTGTTACTTCAACTGAACACAACTTATTTTTGGAGAGTTAAATCAACAAACGACTGTAGTGAAAGTATTTTTTCAAGTGTTTATAATTTTACAACTGCAAATGAAGTTTGTGACCCTTATAATTCAACGGATACACCATTAGCAATACCTGATAATAATACAACGGGAATAAGTTCAAGAATTAACTTAGTAGATAATAAAATAATTACTGATGTTAATGTAACGGTTAATATTACACATCCGTGGATTGGTGATTTAACACTAACTTTAACAAGTCCAAAAGGAACCACTATAGTTTTAGTTTCTAGCAGAAATGATGAGGGGGATAATTATACGAATACTATCTTTGATGATGCAGCAACAACGCCAATTACTTCAGGAATAGCTCCTTTCACAGGGTTATTTTCACCTCAAGGAAGTTTATCGAGTTTTAATAATGAAGAATCATATGGAGTGTGGATTTTAAAAGTGGTGGATTCAGGCCCTGCTGATGTTGGCCAAATAGAAAGTTGGAGTATTGAAATTTGTGGGGTTCATATACTTACTGATACAGACGGTGATGGCGTATTGGATAATGTAGATTTATGCCCAAATACACCTGCAGGAGAGGTTGTTAACTCAGATGGATGTTCAAACGGACAATTAGATGATGACGGTGATGGAGTTCAAAATAGCAATGATTTGTGTCCAAATACAACCCCGGGAGTGACCGTAGATGCTACAGGATGTTTCATCTTACCCGAGGACAATTTTAGTGTTCAGGTAGTGAGCGAGACGTGCCCAGATAAGAACAATGGGCAGATGATAATTACTGCGCAAACATCTCAGAGTTATGCAGTAACAATCAACGGCACCGCTTATACATTTACAGATAGTTTAACCGTTGATAGTTTAGCACCGGGTACCTATAGTTTTTGTATTACAGTCACAGGCGAGAGCTATGAACAATGTTTTGAGGTAGCGGTAAAACAAGGCATAACGGTATCAGGTAAGTCAAGTGTAAGTTCAAACCGAGCTACAATAGCGATAGAAGAAGGTACTGCACCTTTTATTATTTATGTTAATGGCAAAGAGGTCTTAGAGACCAGTTCCTCGGTATTCAATGTTGCCGTAAAACACGGAGATTTATTAGAGGTAAAAACCTCAAAGACTTGTGAAGGGGTTTACAGTAAAACAATAGTGTTACTAGAAGGTATTGTAGCCTACCCAAATCCAACAAGTGGTGTTTTAGAGATAGCCTTACCGGTATCAGATAAAGAAGTCATAATAAGTTTGTACAGTATTAATTCACAATTAATCTCAAGAAAGGTATATCCAATAATAAATGGAAAAGTACGTTTAAATATCGCAAATAAACCAATAGGGTTGTATATTGCAAAAGTACATTTAGACAAACCAGTTGTGTTAAAGGTTATTAAAAAATAAGATTAAAATGTTCATCAACTTGAACCTGCCTTGCTGGCAGGTTAAGTTCACTCCATTTTTTTTGTAAAGTAAAAATACTTAATAAATAAGAAAATCTTTACTTTACAAATCTAAAGGTTGGCAGACAGGCTCAACGGGGAAGTTCACCAAATGAAATAAGAACAAAATAGTTATATAATTAACAATATGGAGTATCAAAAAGAGACTGTTAAAAAGTAATTACTTTTAACAGTCTCTTTAAATGTAATAACGAGGTTATTTTATTCATTGAAAATAATATTCTCTACCAGATAAAATAACTTTTATTATCCAAACTTACACAGTTTATGAGATAGCATTACTAAAATCAAAGATTTAAATCTAACAGGATTTTAAAACCTATTTTAGGTTAGATTTAGCGTATTAGTTCAAAACTTTAGTTGATAAAAAATTTCCCCATCATAGCCAACCTTTCCAATAGGAAGATAGGAAAAGTGAAGCATTTTATGAATAGAACTATAATTTTATAAATTACTTTAGTTTTTCAAAACTTTTCGATGACCAAAACTCCCCATATTTTTAACATTAGTTTACTAAGCACTGTCGAAGCATTTATGTGGAATATTATAAAACAAAATTTAAATCAAAAACATAAAAAAAGACTGCCTTTTCAGGCAGCCTCTTTTGTTATAGTATTAAAGTATATTTTTATTGAAGAACGTACTGGCCTCCAGATAAGATAACTTTCATTTCCCATACTTCTGCAGCACCTGTATAAACATTATAAGAAACAGCAAACTTTTGTCCTTCTGCCATCCCTGGAAAGTTGTTTAGAAGAATTGTATTTATTTTAGCCAATCTAGCTTCAACAGTTTCTTCATCCCTACCTTCTCTTACATCAAAGTTATTATAACGATCATTCCCAACTAAAGCATAGTCAGCAGATGTTAGTGTATATTTAATGGTATTGTCAGGAACCCAGGTGGTTCCATCATGACCAAATTTAATGGTTTCTTCGACAACGTCAGGTATTGCATTGAAAATAGTCCCATCAAATATAAAATTAACATATTTCGTGTTTATTCCACCATTATAGAGGTCGTAAGAAACAGCAATCATATCGTTTACTTCAGCATAAGGAAATTGAGACTTTAAGAATATTGCAATTCTATACCATGCCAAATCTTCATCAGAAAAATTTGGGTAATTTTGTCCCATTTCAGTATAATCTTCATCATTTAATGTAAAAGGAACATCCCATTTGTCTGTTAAAGCAAATAAAGTTGTTTCTTCAATTAATGTTTCAGGCAGTTTCCCATAAAATCCTCCATCTAATTGAACTAACATGTTTAAAGTACCTGAGCTACCATCATAAATAGCCATATCTACAGAGTATTTAGTTCCTTCAGGTGCAGCCGGGTCTAGGTTTTTAAGGATTAAATCTAGTGCTTCAGCAATCATTTCATTACTCCAATAGCTATCTCTGTCTGATCTTCTATCAAAATTATGATATCTTCCGGCACTATATGCAGGATCAGGATATGTATCGCTAAAGTGAGTTCCTATAAGTTCGAAATCAGCATCTGTTAATGTGTATTCAATACCTGTAACCATATTGTAATTTGTACCATCAAATTCAAGAAGCATTTCTAAAATCACAGTATTGTATGAATTGTTAAATGCAGCATATGACACTAAATACTGTTGATTAACAGGTGTGTCAGGAAAATTATTTAGAAGTATTGTTTCAATTTTTTCTCTTCTAACTTCAATATCCTCTTCATTCTTTCCTGTTCTTATATCAAAATTATCATAATTCCCATTTCCTACTAGAGCATAATCATCATCTGTTAAGGTGTATAGGATTTGTTCGGATAATTTATTGTATGTTAACCTTACATAAGAGCCTTTATCTGCTTGTGGAAACTTATATGTAAAAAAATCATTAATATCATAATTATTAGATAAGTGAGCCCCTTGAATATCACCCATATCAAGTAAAGCATTATAATCACTACTAGTAACCGTATAGTCTTCAACTCTTATAGGGTCATATAAATTGAAATTAACATTAACTAAAGAGCCTTCTCCCCATATAGGATATCTATCTAGTAATAATCCAGGAATCATTGTTTTAGCATCTTCGATAGAGCTAAAATTCCCATAATTTAAATTCAAGGCATCATAATCATCATCAGACAATGTTAATGTAGCTTCACCACTAATAACCTGTTCTTGAGCATCAAGAACAGCATTTATATCTTCCATAGGGTCACAGGCCGTAAAAAATAAGGCCAAAACCGGTAATAAATAAATAAATTTTTTCATTGTTTTTATTTTTTTAATTAAAATCTAATTTTTGCACTTATGTTAAAAGTTCTTCCGAAACCAAACCAAACAAGAGCAGTTTGTGCAACTGAACCAGCACCATCTGTTGCATCAGCAATATATTGAGTGTCAAAAACATTATTCATTCTTCCTATTAAGGTTGTATCTAAATCTCCAATCTTAAAGCCATATCTTAAACTCATATCAAACGTTGTATATGCAGGAGCTTTCCAAGCTTGAGGCGCATTAGGTGTACCTCTATCATTAGGATCATATCTAGCGTATAAATCATCAAAGTAGTTAAAATCTACAGTAAAATGTGTTTTTTCCATTATTTTGTAGTCTAAACCTAACGCTGCTGTAGTTTGAGCTGCATCAGAAACTTTTAAACCATCTATATACATATTTACGGTATTCACTAAGTTTTGCTCTTCATCAAAAATTTGAATATTTTCAAGGTCATTAGCCCAAGTCCAGTCTCCTAGAGACACCATACCAGTTAATGTTAAGTTAGGAAGTCTATACGTGAAATCTAATTCAACACCTTGGTGTAAAGCATTTACCCCTAAAATATTAGCAGTTCCAAATGTTCCATCTGGGTTTTGAAAACTTCTTGTTAAAGTTCTGTCATTCCACTGTGTTCTGTAAATGTTAATGTTGGCTGCAAATTTTTCACCTCTAAATCCATATCCTAGTTCAGCACTAAATATTTTTTCATTTTCAGCATCTGCATTGATATGTTCGTTATCAAATTGTAAGAAAACAGAAGTAAAAATAGGAGCTCTTTCAAAGTAACCAATATTGGCAAATACATTATTCTGGTCATCAATATTGTAATTGGCACCACCTTTTACACTATAACCAAAAAAGTTATATTTATCAGTAGTTTGTAAAGGGTCACTATCTAAATATTGGAAGTAGTCTATTCTTCTGTACGAAGTATTTGATGCTGCAACCGAAAGAAAAGTAGACAAATCATCTGTATTGTATTCTAACTGCGTAAATAAACCTTGCCATCCTACTTCACCATCGTTATTATATTGAAATTTATCACCAACTTGCAATGCTCTATTTGGATTGTTTACGTCAGAATTATCATAAGCATATTCCCCACCTAATAAATCAGTTACTTCTCTAAAGTGTTTACCAACATAAGATCTTATATCTACACCGCCAATAAATGAAATATTATCAGTTAATTCTGTTTTAAAAGTAGATAATACACCATACCAACTATGGTCGTTTCTTGAAGCTCTTAAGAAAGCTTCAGAACCTAATGCTCCGTTAGCTCTGTTAATTTCAACAATGTTGTCTAAATCAATTGGTTGATCAAAACCACCTATTCTAACTTGGAATAATTCTCTATTAGTACCAGCAGTTCCACCTCCACCTCCTGAACCCCAAGAAGCGTATAAAGCTGTAGATAAGTTAGTTTTGTCACTTATTGTCCAATAGTGATTTAAAGAAGTTTGTGATTTGTGATAAAAGTTATCTTCTACATGTACCACACTCCCACTTTTAATACCCCAGTCTGGATTGAATTTGATACCACTTTCAGCATTTCTGTATGTTGATATTAAATTTTGGTTTTGTCTTTGTCCGTGTCTTTGCGGTGCTCCAAAAGAAGTTAAAGATATTTTATGATTGTCGTTAATTTGTTTAGAAATATTCACAAAATAATTATAACCTTCAAATTCAGTTCCGTCAACATATCCATTTCCTTTAACTTTAGCTGCAGAAACTGTTGCTGCAAAACCATTGTCTAACAAGCCAGTAGAAACAGTTATTCCGTATTTTTGGTAACCATCGTTACCCACAGATGTAGATACGTTTCCTCCTTTTTCAATATCGGTAGTTTTAGAGATAATATTTATAGTACCACCAATAGAAGGTACAGCAACTTTAGAAGCTCCTAAACCTCTTTGTACTTGCATAGCACTTGTAACATCGGCTAAACCAGCCCAGTTACTCCAATAAACTCTACCGTTTTCCATATCATTAACAGGTACACCATTAATCATAACTGCAACGTTTTCAGAGTTAAATCCCCTTAAGTTTAATCTACCATCACCAAAACCACCACCTGATTTAGTAGCATATACACCTGGTGTAGATTTTAATATTTCAGGAAACTCTTGTGAACCTAATTTATTTTCAATAACATCAGCTTTTATTGTAGAAACTGCTATTGGTGTTTTCCTGTCAACAGCAAAAGATACAGCTGTAATAACAATCTCGTCTAAAGATTCAGCAGAAGGCTTTAAGCTAATTGTACCAAAATTTGTGTTTCCACTAAAAGTTAATGTTTTTGTTTCATATCCTACAAATGAAACAACGATAGTTCCTTTAGAAACCGAAGTTTCAAATGTAAAATTTCCATCAAAATCTGATGAAGCTCCTGTTTGTGCTCCTTTAAGAACTACAGCAGCGCCGGGTAGCGGTTGATTTGTTTCATCAACTATTTTACCAGTAAGTTTAGTTTGTCCAAAAATGATAGATGTTGAAACCAACATAACTACCATTAGCCAATTTTTTAAATTTCTCATTGTGTAATTTTAATTTGAATTAAATGTTTGTGCAAAAATGCAACTAATTATTGATTTGGTTATTTAACTAATTGTTAAATTTTAACAAAAAATTAAGACTATCAAAATTAAGAAAAACAACCTTTAAAACTGAATTACATCACTTTAAATATAAACAGTTTATTAACAGATGTTAAAATTATAATATGGTTGCTTTTTTTAGTGTTAAAAAAGTCAGTTTTTTTTGTATATTTTTTTTGCTAGTTCCTTTCCTAATTCAACGCCAAATTGATCATAGCTAAAGATATTCCAAATAACTCCTTGAACAAATATTTTGTGTTCATAAAAAGCGATTAAACTTCCTAAAGTTTGAGGTGTTAATTTTTCTATTAAAATGCTAGTACTAGGTTTATTTCCGCTAAATACTTTAAAAGGTAATAGTTGATTAATGTCGTCAATATTTCCTTGTATTTTTAAATCTAAATGAACTTCTTGTTTTGTTTTGCCTTCAGCTAAGGCTTGTGTTTGAGCAAAAAAGTTTGCCATTAATTTTTTATGGTGTTCTTTATTTCCGTAGAGAGATTGTTTGAACCCTATAAAATCTGCGGGAATTAATTTTGTTCCTTGATGTAATAACTGCATAAATGCATGTTGAGCATTTGTACCCGTACTTCCCCAAATAATATTACCGGTTTGGTAATTTATATTATTTCCATTTCTGTCAACACTTTTACCATTACTTTCCATAATGGCCTGTTGTAAATAAGGAGCAAATTTTGTTAAATATTGTGTATAAGGTAAAATAACTTCTGTTTCAGCATTAAAAAAATTAGTGTACCAAACGCCAATTAAACTTGCTAAAATTGGAGTATTTTTATCAAAAGGGGTATTTTTAAAATGTTCATCCATTTCAAAAGCACCAATTAAGAGGTCGTTGAAATTTTTAAAACCTACAGCTAAACTAATAGATAACCCAACCGTACTCCATAGAGAAAAACGTCCGCCAACCCAATCCCACATAGGAAAAATATTTTCAGCTGCTATTCCAAATTCATTAGTCATAGTTAAGTTTGTAGACACAGCAACAAAATGTTTTACAATATCATTTTCAGAGGCTGATTGTAAAAACCATTTTTTTATAGTAGTTGCATTGGTTAACGTTTCTTGAGTTGTAAATGTTTTTGATACAATTATAAATAAAGTAGTTTCAGGGTTAAGATTTTTTAGTACTTCTTGTACATGGTCACCGTCAATATTTGAAACAAAATGAATATTTAAATGATTTTTATAATATTTTAAAGATGCTACAACCATATCTGGACCTAAATCAGATCCTCCGATACCTATGTTCACAATATCAGTAATTGCTCTTCCCGAATAACCTTTCCATTTACCAGAAATAACGCTATCTGTAAAAGAAGACATTTTATTTAAGGCTTCTTTTATTTCGGTCATAATATTTTTACCATCTACAATAATTTCATTGTCTAATTGGTTTCTTAAAGCAGTATGTAAAACGGCTCTGTTTTCAGTTTTATTTATTTTTTCTCCTGAAAAATAAGCATTTATTGCACTTTTTAAATCAACTTCATCAGCTAATTTTAATAGATAGGTTACAGTTTCTTTTGTGATTAAGTTTTTAGAAAAATCAAATTCAAATTGATTAAAGTTAATTGTAAATTTATTTTTTCTATCAATATCATTTTTAAATAATGATTTTAAATGAATATTTTTAACTTCTTCATAGTGAGTCGAAAGTTGTTTCCAAGCATCGGTTTTTGTAGGATTAATGTTCTTCATGGTTCTAATCTAGTTCTTTAATTCTCCTTTTGAAATTGTTATATCATTATTGGTTAGTTCAGAGTAACGTATCTCATCTAATTGAATTTTTAGAGGCTCTATGAATTTGAAATAAGCAGATTTTACACTTTTTTTCATAGGTTTTGCAGCAGGTAATTTTTGTTTTAAAGGGTCTACTTGCTTTCCGTTTTTCCAAAACCGATAACAAACATGTGGTCCTGCGGTATTACCAGTCATTCCCACATACCCTATAATTTCACCTTGTTTAACAACATCACCAACTTTTACAGCTCTTTTACTCATATGTAAATATTGTGTGCTGTAAGTTCCATTATGGCGAATTTTTACATAATTTCCATTTCCTCCTTTATAACGAGACTCTATTACAGTTCCATTTGCTGTTGCCATTATTGGAGTTCCAACAGGGCCGGCAAAATCTGTACCTTTGTGAGGCCTAATTCTATTACCGTAAAATGCAATTCTTCTGCGTAAATTATAGCGAGAAGAAATTCTACTAAATTTTAACGGCGCTTTTAAAAATTGACGACGTAAATTAGTTGCTTTATCATCAAAATAATCGGGAATGCCTATGGTTGAATCAGCTAAAAATTTAAATGCATAAAAGGGTTTACCTCCATGTTCAAAATAAGCAGCTTTTATTTCTCCAATACCTACAGGAATTGTATCATTAATATATAACTGTTCATAAATTAATTTAAATTTATCATTTTTTTGCAATCTAAAAAAGTCAATAGTCCAAGCATATATGTCTGACAATTCATAGGCTAGGTATAGATTTAAGCCTTGTTTATCCATTGCTTCAGAAAGATTATTTGTAATAATACCTGAAGCAGTTTTAATAACTGTTTGTATAGGTTTTTTAGCATTATAAGCTGTAATTATAGAATCTTTAAAATTAATAACTGTATAACGTACTTTGGAGTGCTTATAGATAAAAACTTGTGCTTTTTCAGTTGAGTCTTTTTTTGCTAAAATAGTGTAAGGAGCACCGCTTTTAATTTTTCGAACATTAAAAGTATCTTTAACTTTACGTACTATTTCAAGTACTTTTGGATATTCAATATGATGTTTATCAAGTATTTCACTAAAATTTTCACCAGGTTTAATAGTGTCATTAATTACTTTATAATTGCTTAATTTAAAACCATACTCATAAGTTTCAATAGGTTTAGGGGGAGGTGTTTTTTTTATTTCAGGTTTGTCATCTTTACAAGCTATAAAAATTAGAGCAATTAAAAGTGTAACTATTTTTTTCAAGAGGTATTATTTTACGAGTTAAATTAGAATAAAAATAAAACGCAAAAGTACAATTTAATTGTTGAAAATAATATTAAAAGGATGTGCTAAACCTTTAAATTCATCTAAATCTGCTCTAAGTGATCCAACAGCAAGAGAGGCTTTAATACGAAGCGGAATTTTATTTTTATCATCACTTATCCATACGGTAACACTTTCTTGTTCTTTAAAAACTCGACCTGCTTGTACAATTGGTCTAAATTTTAAGGCTCTTACGTTACCATATTTTGTTTTTATAATTTCTTTACCTAAAAACCGAAGTTTGAAATTGGTAATTTCTTGGTCTAAAAACATTTTTAATTTAATTTCATCACCAATTGTTAAATTATTAATTTTTTGATTTCTTAAAAAATATAAGGAGGATAACATATCCTGAATGTTACTACTTATTGGGTATTTTTTTTCGGTTTTGTGTTTATGGTTTTTAACAATAGCTTGATTTGTATCATAATCAAATAAAATCTCCTTGTCTTTGGTATGCCCTCCTTCATTAATTTTTCTAATAAATCGGTAAGGTTTTAAAGACTCTTTGTATATAAAGGATTCATAGTTGTCGTTCACTTTAAAAAACAGGCTAATAAACCCGGTAGATTTTCCTTTTCCTATAATGTGAAAAGCCTCCTTTGAGTTGTTTGTGGTTTCTCTAACTTCAATTGTTGAATAACCTGCATTAAAAAAATTGCTATAACTCATCCTAAATTTAAGCCATTCTCCTTTTTGAAAAGCAAATTTTGTTTCAATATTTTCATTTACCGTTGATTGTCCAAATGAATATATCGAAAGTATCAATGTTAATAGTGTGATTAATTTCTTCATTAGTTTATTAATGGACGATTATTTTGTATATAAATTACAATTACTGTTCCAAAAATAGTAAAAGCATGCAAAGGACAAGTTTTTTTTATTAAAATTAAATATATAAATAAAAGCTACAAAGTACCTCTTCTTTCCTGTTCAGCTTCAATAGATTCAAATAGTGCTTTAAAATTTCCTTTTCCAAAAGATTGAGCACCTTTACGCTGAATAATTTCAAAGAAAAGTGTTGGTCTGTCTGAAACAGGTTTTGTAAATATTTGAAGTAAATAACCTTCATCATCTCTATCAACCAAAATACCTAGATCTTTTAATTCGGCTAAATTTTCATCAATATCGCCAACTCTATCTAAAACAGTATCATAATAGGAGCCAGGAACGTATAAAAATTCAACCCCCCGCTCTGTCATAGCTTTTACCGTTTCTAAAATATTATTGGTTGCAACTGCAATGTGTTGAACACCTGGGCCGTTATTAAATTCTAAATATTCTTCAATTTGCGATTTTTTAAGTCCTTCAGCAGGTTCATTTATTGGGAATTTAACTCTGCCATTTCCATTGGTCATTACTTTACTCATTAAAGCTGTAAACTGGGTTGAAATATCTTTATCATCAAAGGTTATAAGGTTTGCAAACCCCATAGTTTTACGGTAGAACTCAGACCAAATGTTCATTTCATTCCATCCAACGTTTCCCACCATATGATCAATATACCTTAGTCCAACATCGGCTGGATTGTATAAAGATTCCCATTTTTCAAATTTTGGTAAAAATAATCCATTATAATTTTTACGTTCTACAAAAATATGAACAGTATCACCATAAGTATGAATTCCAGAGCGTACAATTTCTCCATTTTCAT
>JAKIVA010000035.1 GCA_021647265.1 Lutibacter sp. | reverse complement strand
AAGCTGTAATGAAATCCGTATATTTGGCAGTAAGAGAAGCAACCAAAAAATGGTCTATGCCAATTAGAAATTGGGGGATTATTCTCAATCAGTTCTTAACAATATATGACAAAAGGGTCAGACTTTAGTTAAAAAATCTAACCCAAGTTATTTTAACTTACACACTTTATAGGATAGTGTCAATTTTAAGAAGATTCTTCATTTACATTCAGAATGATACTTTTTAGACAGCCTCTTTTTTAGTAATCTAATTTTTTTAGATATGCTAATTTAGATTTCCAAATTTCTAATTTTTCTTTATAAACTCGAATATTCTCCATTACATTTTTTAATAGCGGATTATCTTTCGTAGCATTTGAAATAAAACCTATATTATTTTCTAATTGCTGAATTTCTCTTATTGTTTCATCAATCTTTTTTCTAACAAAAAGTTGTTCTCCATTTAATTTTTTATAGTTTTTTTGTTCTAAATAACTATTAATTAAATTCTCAAACTTAATCATTTCAACCTCTTTTACATCAATTGAATTTTCAGCGACAATTTTATCTATCAACTTATTAAACTTAATTTCAATATGTTTCATTTCAAAGGGAACTCTTCCAAGGTTTCTCCAATTATTTACATATTCCTTAAGTTTATCTAATGTTATTTCTACCTTGTTATCAATGTTATCTTTAATTTCCTTTAGGAGTTCTTTCTTTTTATTAAACACTTCTAATTCCTCTTTACTACCGGCATCTTGTTCAGAATGAAGTCTATCAAAATAATAATTACAGGCATCTTTAAACTCTTTCCACAATTTATCAGAATATTTACGGGGAACATGGCCTATATTTTTCCAATCAGCCTGTATTTTTTTCATTACCTCTGTTGCAACATCCCAATCTTCGCTATCTTTTAATTCAACAGCTTTTTCAATAAGTAACTTCTTTTTATTTAAGTTTTCTAAATGCTCTTTTTTTACACTCTTAAAAAAATTATTTTTTTCTATATTAAATTTTCTTGTCGCAGCTTTGAACTTTGCCCAAATATCATTACTCTTCGCTCTAGGAACTTGACCAATTTTGAAAAATTTATTTCGTAATTCTTCAATTTCATTTATACTTTTTTGCCAATCACTTCTATTATTATTTTTTGAAGTATCCACAGCTTCTATTTCAGCAATAATAGATAGTTTTTTTTCTGTATTTTCATCAAACTTACTTCTTAAATCTTTGAAAAAATCATGTCGTTTGTCGTGAACTATTTTAGTCGCAGCACTAAAGCGTCCCCAAACCTCTTCTCTATGTGCACGATCAACAGGACCTATCTCTTCTTTCCACATTTTATGCAGAATTTGCAACTCATTAAAAGCTAAATTTATATCATCTAACGCTGCCAAAGCTTCAGCTTTAACAACTAATTTTAATTTTTCTTCATAATTATGTTTAAAATCTAAATCTCTTAAATCATTATTTAAATGTAATAAATCGTAAAACCGTTCAACGTGGTGTTGATATGTTCTCCAAGTATCATTATATTTTGCTTTGGGTATAGGCCCTATGCTTCGCCATTTGTCTTGGATGTCTTTAAACTTCTTATACATCGTAGTACCATCAGCATTTTCAATTAGCGTTTTTAAGTCTTCTATTAATTCTAACTTTGCCTGTAAATTTTCATTTAATTGATTTTCTTGTTTCGTATAGAACTCATTCTTTTTGATTTTATAATCATACAGAATACTATTGTAAGTAGATTTTATAGGATTATTATATTGAAAATCAACAACATTACCTCCTTCTTCTAAAAATTTTGTTTTCTCTTCTTTAAGTAAACTTCCAAACTTAACATTGAATGTATTCTTAATTTTATTAACGTTATTATGAATACTTTGTACTGGCTTTTCCTTAACCAACTTACTCAATTCAGCAACTAAATCTTCCAAACTAAAATTGTCATAATTTTGCATTTCGACATGTTCAAGTTCAAAATTTTCAGAACTTTCAGCTATTTTAGTATCAATCTCATCAATTGCTTTATTAGACGCAATAGGCATCTCGGTTTTAGTTACAGATTCTAATATTTTTTCTGATTCAGAACCTACATTCTCTACATTATTAGCATCTGCTGTATCAGGAACTTCAACAGTCTCTATTGGCTCTTCCTTCTTTAACTCATTTTTAGCTGAAGTTTCTTTTATTTCAGAATTTTGCAATGTTAAATTACTTTTTTCATCGTTCGGTAATTTGTTGGTCTCGTCTAACATATAAAAATGTTTAAGGTTCGTTTAATTATAATCATTAATAATTTGAAATTGTAATTTGTTTACAATTACCACTTCTTTATAAGATGATAAATGTTTTAAAAGTTGCGTAAATTTAAGGAATTATTTTTACGAATTCCATATTTCCCAAGACTTTTCAGCTTGGAGTTCTAACATTTCATATCCATTTTTTGTAATGGTACCTCTTTTTTTACCCTGTTTCAAAAATTTAGTTTCAGCAGGGTTATAAATTAAATCAAATAACAAGTGCTTATTAGTTATATGTTGGTATGGAATATTTGGTGAATCCTCAATATTTGGGTGGGTACCTAAAGGAGTACAATTAATAATTACAGTATATTTTTGTATTATCTTTTCATTTAAATCTGAATATAAAAAATTATTTTCTGAACCTTTTCTAGAAACAAATTTATGTTCTATTTTCAATTTATTTAAAGCATATGAAACGGCTTTAGAAGCTCCTCCTGTACCCAAAATTAGTGCTTTTTTATGATGCTTTTTCAATATAGATTCTATTGATTTCTGAAATCCATAAACATCGGTATTATAACCTATTAATTTATTTTCTAAAGTTACTTTTATAGTATTAACAGCTCCTATTTCCAGAGCTTCTTCTTCAACTTCATCCAAGTATTTTATAATTGATTCTTTATAGGGAATTGTAACATTAAACCCTTTAAAATCTTCTTCTCTTTGATATAAAATAAAGGGAAATTCTTCAATTTCAGGAAGATCATAATTGTGATATCTAAACGTATTTAATCCTAACTTCTGAAACTTTTCAGTAAAATATTTTTTTGAAAAAGAATAAGAAATATTCTTACCTATCAAACCAAATTTAAAACGATTATTCATCTTCATACTCTTTACGTTTTTGTCCGTATTTATCAATTAATAAAATAATTCCCAAGCCAAGCAAAATATAAAAAATGGCAATCCAAGTTTCTTGCTGTGAAAAATCAGGTGAATACCTTTTAAAATTTTCTACAACTTCATTACCCCTTGCATCTAGGAGTATTTTACCATTTTCAACTTTATAAATAACTTTCTTCCAAGGCCAAACCATTCCTAAAGAACCTGTAATAAATCCAATAATAATGGCAGTAACTATTTGGTGCCAACGCTTTAATACATATCCTAAAATATGTGAGGTAAATATCAATCCAAAAGCAGATCCAGCAGTAAATGATGCTATTATTTTAAGGTATCGCAAGCGTTCTTCACTATTCATAAAGCTAAAGTCTCCTGTAATTATTTCTGCAAAAGTTTTATATAACATGGTAACAGAGTCAACCAATAGTAGTACATAATTACCTAATAAAATTAAAATAAATGAACCTGAAAGCCCTGGTAGTGTCATTCCTGAAACGCCTATAATTCCACAGGCAAATACAAACCATAAATTATCATTTTCTTTTGCTGGATTCATGAAACTAATAGCAATACCTAATGCAGCTCCAATTGCCATTGCTACAACATTTGTTGTTTTCCAGTCTTTAAAATCTTTTGAAATATAATATATTGAGCCTAAAATCATTCCAAAAAAAGAACTCCAAACATACAATTCGTAATATTCTAGTAGATAATCTAAAACAAGAGAAACACTAAAATAGCTAAACGTACTCCCTCCGAAAACGAGTAATAAAAAGGTTGCATTTGTATAGTGATAGAAGCTTTTAAAGCGACCATTAATTAGCAATAAAAAAGCTTTGTAATTTATTTTTCTAAAAGAATAAATCATTTCTTCATAAAAACCCAATACAAAGGAAACCGTACCGCCTGAAACGCCAGGAACTTTATTAGCTGCACCCATAGAAAGTCCTTTTAAAAAAAGAAAAAACTTATCTAATATGGTGCGTTCTCTAGCCATAACTATCTATATACTATTCGAATTATTATCAGCTATTTTTTCTAATAGAATTATTGTTAAAAACCCAATAATTACCAATATTATTGCTGGTAATATTTGAGAATCTCCTTCAAATGAAAAAGGCAATATACTTTGTTGATTGAAAGGTACTTTAATTCCGTGAGAGTTAATACGCCAAGTTAATGTTTCTTTCCAAGGCCATATTTTATTTAATGAACCTAAAATAAAACCTGTTAATAATGCTAAGGTATAATTTTTATAATGACCAAATAGCCACTTCAATACTTTTGAAAATGATAATAACCCAACTATTGCTCCAAAGGCAATTATTATTAATAGCTTAAAATCTCTAGTGTGAATTGCTTCAAGTACAGGCTTATATGCACCCAATAAAACCAAAATAAACGCTCCTGAAATTCCAGGTAAAATCATTGCACAAATTGCCAATGCTCCAGCTAAAAACAAAAACAAAGGTGATGAGTTTTCAGAGATTAAAGGTTGTAATGTAGTTATATAAAAGGCTATTCCAGCACCCAATAATAAACTCACAATTGCTACACTATTCCATTTAGTAATTTGTTTTCCCACATACAAAATACTTGCTAAAACCAATCCGAAAAAGAACGACCAAACCAATATAGGTTTATGTTCTAACAACCAAGATATTAGTTTTGCTAAAGAAATAATGCTAATAAAAATACCGGTGAGTAATGAAGCCAAAAAATTCCCATTAATGGCATTCCATGTTGTTTTGATTCCTTTTGTTTTTAAAAGTTTTAATGTACCTAAATTTATGGAGCTAATTGAAGCTAGTAATTCCTCGTAAATACCTGATATAAAGGCTATTGTACCTCCCGAAACTCCTGGCACAACATCGGCTGCTCCCATAGCTATTCCTTTTAAAATAACTATAAAATAATGTCTAAATTTTCTTTGCTGCATTTGTCTTTAAAATGTTAGTCTGACAAATGTAGTATTTTTATTGTGAAGTTTTTTTGAAACTATTTATAATGTTTTTTACCTTTTCCATTTTGTAAACTTCGGGAAAAAGTTCCTTTAAAATTGTTTGATCTTCAAAATTAATAAATAGTGCTGAAGTTAAATACTTCTCCCCTTTTTTATCGTTTTTAAATTTAAAACATAAACCACTTAACCTATATTCTATTTCTGCAAAATTTTTAAAATATGATTTTGATTTCAATAGATATTTTAATGCGTCCTCATACTCACCTAAAAAACATAACACATCACTTAAGCCCAACCATATTGTAAGGTCAAAATCTTTTAACAATAAACATTGTTTAAATGCATTCTCTGCTTCTTCAAAAAATTCTATATTCAAACATATTTCAGCATATTTTCGCCAATATTTTGAATTTAGCTCATCTATTTCAAGAGCTTTATTGATATGAAATAATGCTTTTCTGTACTTTTTATCCTTTATATTTAAATTGGTAATTGCAATCCACCCTTTATCTAATAGAGGATCTTCATGAACTGCTTTTTTATAAAATTGTATTGCTTGTGTTGATTGATTTAATTTTTCATAACATTCACCTATTCGTAAAAAAACAAATGATGTTGGGTCATCTAACTCTATCGTTATTTTATAATTCTCAATGGCTTCTTCATAATTATTTAGTTGTTCTAATGTTTTCGCTTTTTCTAAATAAGCACCAACAAAAAACTCATCAATAAGTACCGCATAATCAAAAGCGCGTAAAGCTTCATCGTAATCTTCTATAATAAAATATTGACGCCCTAATTGGTGCCAAGCAACTTCACTATAGGGATCTTTATTTATGTAATTATTTAAATAATCAACAGCTTCATTATGCTTATTTTGCATATCAAAACAATAAATTATATTGTAAAGAGATGAATAATCCTCGAAATCAACTTCTAAACATTTTGCGAAACTTAATCTGGCTTCATTAAAATTATCTAGATACAAATATTCCATTCCAATCATTGATAAAATATCGGCTTCATCATCTGTATAACTCAATGCAATTTTCAATAAACTTATTGCCTTGTCATGATTGTCATTTTTAGAATATATTGCTGCTTGTTGTACATATACTTCATCATTAGTAGGCTCAATTGCCTGTAATTCTTTCAATAAACTTGAGGCTTTCTCTATTTCACCATCAAAAATCATCAATTCAGCTTCTAACAATTTCAATAAAATTGATTTTGGATGTTGTGTTAAACCTAATTTTATTGCTTTTTTAGCCAAAGATATTTTAGCTGAGTCTATATAATAATGTATAATTTGTTCAAACTCTATTGAATCAAAAAAATAAACGCTATCAGTTTTAAGCATTGATTCAAATTTTATTAAGGGTATATTATTTTCTCTTGGAGTTAACGACATATAAAAGATATAGACAATTACTATAAAATAAAAGTACAAGAAGTTTCTAATGTTTTTGAAATTAACTTCTAATGTTTTTAACAAATTAATTAACAAAATGCTGTATATTTGTATTCCAAACAATGTTTGGTATTACCATGAGTAAAAAAACACTACTTAACTCTAAAGAAATTCACATTATCTTACACCGGTTGGCTTGTCAGTTAATTGAAAATCATAATAACTTTGAAAAGACTGTTCTTATTGGCATTCAACCAAGAGGAATTTATTTGGCTGAACGTTTAGTTAGTATTTTACAAAATGATTATAATATCTCCAAAGTTGAATTAGGGCAATTAGATATCACTTTTTACAGAGATGATTTTAGACGACGTGAAGAACCTTTAGAAGCCAACAAAACACATATAAATTTTATTATTGAAGATAAGAATGTTGTTTTTATTGATGATGTACTTTACTCAGGTAGAAGTATACGTGCAGCATTAACAGCCATTCAATCTTTTGGGAGACCTGCAAACATCGAACTTTTAGTATTAATTGACAGAAGGTTTAGCCGTCACTTACCAATCCAACCAGATTATACGGGAAGGCAGGTAGATGTTATAAATAAAGAAAAAGTGACCGTTCATTGGAAAGAAAATGACATTAAAGATGCCGTTATTATAAAAAATTAATTACACTATGAGCCAGCTAAGCGTACAACATCTTTTAGGAATAAAGCATTTAAAAGTAGCTGATATTGATTTAATTTTTAATACAGCTAATCATTTTAAAGAAGTTATCAATAGACCTATAAAAAAAGTACCTTCACTTAGAGATATAACCATTGCTAATTTATTTTTTGAAAATAGTACTCGTACAAAACTCTCTTTTGAATTAGCTGAAAAAAGATTATCTGCTGATATTATTAACTTTTCTGCTAGCCAATCTTCGGTAAAAAAAGGGGAAACACTTATAGACACGGCCAACAATATATTATCTATGAAAGTTGATATTATTGTTATGAGGCATCCCAATGTTGGTGCCTGTGATTTTTTATCAAAACATGTAAAGGCGAAAATTATAAATGCTGGTGACGGTACTCATGAACACCCAACACAAGCACTTTTAGATTCGTATTCAATTCGTGAAAAATTGGGAACTGTTAAAGGTAAAAAAATAGTAATTATTGGTGATATCCTACATTCTAGAGTTGCTCTCTCAAATATTTATGCTTTAAAGTTACAAGGGGCAGAAGTTAAAGTGTGCGGACCTAAAACACTGATTCCGAAATACATTGAGAGTTTGGGGGTTGGTATAGAATATAATTTAAAAAAAGCGTTAGACTGGTGCGATGTTGCAAATGTTTTAAGAGTTCAAAATGAACGTATGGAAATTAATTATTTCCCATCTACTAGAGAATATTCACAACTTTTTGGTATCAATAAAAAAATATTAGATTCATTAGATAAAAAAATTGTAATTATGCATCCAGGACCTATAAATCGAGGGGTTGAGATTACAAGTGATGTTGCTGATGCAGACCAATCAATCATTTTAAATCAGGTTGAAAATGGTGTTGCCATACGTATGGCTGTCATCTATTTATTAGCACAACAAATAACGCAATAAATTTATGGTACTAACTAAAACAAAAAAATACACATATATAAAACCAACCCAAAAATTGGTGAAAGATTTTCTTGAAGAATTTAAAATGCGCTATTCTGAATTTAAAAAAGAACATTTAATTGTTGATTTTTCTGAAAATTTTAACATAAAAATTGAAGAATTAATCTTATTTTTGAAAGTAAGTGTACAGCATAAAAAGAATGGCACAAGTTTTGTGCTAGTTTATGATGGAATAGATGTAGATGAAATTCCAGATGAATTAAGTGTTGTTCCAACATTAACAGAAGCGATAGACATACTAGAAATGGATGCTATTGAACGAGATTTAGGATTTTAAAACAATTTGCTTATTGATGAAAAAACTACTTTTAATTACTTTTTTATTAATTTTTTCTTTTTCTTTTGCACAGCAAAATGGAAAAAGTAGTGTTGTTGTTTCTAAAAATGAACCGTTGCCAACACTATCATCAGTTTCTGCATACCCAAATCCATTTAGATCAACAACTAGAATTAATTTTCGTTCTACTAAAAATCAACTAATTGAATTTAGTTTGAAAAATTTGTTAGGAAAAACAGTGTATCTTGAACAAATTAACAGTAAAATAGGTTACAACACAATACCTTTTAACCGTGCTAATTTAACTAAAGGCATGTATATTTACACACTTCAAACCGAAAGAGAAATTATTTCAAAAAGATTAATTATTAGATGAGTTTAAAACTCACAATTTTAGGTTGCCATTCTGCTACACCAAGAGTAAACGCACATCCAACAGCTCAATTTTTAGAAATTAAGAATCATAATTTTTTAATTGATTGTGGAGAAGGAACTCAGGTACAACTTAGAAAATACAGTATTAAATTTTCTAAGATAAAACACATTTTTATTTCACATTTACATGGAGATCATTTTTTTGGCTTAGTTGGTTTAATTTCAACATTTAGATTGTTAAATCGTGAGACAGAATTGCATATTTATGCTCCAAAAGGATTGAAAGAAATTATTACATTACAACTAAAACTTTCTAATTCTTGGACAAATTACCCTCTTTACTTTCACGAATTAACTTCTTTAAAAAGTAAACTAATTTTTGAAGATTCAAAAGTTGAGGTTCATACAATTCCTCTAAATCACAGAATATATACTAATGGTTTCTTGTTTAAAGAAAAATTGGGTGAACGTAAATTAAACATGCATGCAATAAACAAGTACCCTGAAATTCAAATTTGTGACTATCAGAACCTTAAAATAGGAAAAGATTATACACTCCTAAATGGTGAGGTCATAAAAAATAAAAATTTAACCTTAGCTCCTGAACAACCAAAAAGTTATGCTTTTTGCAGTGACACCTCCTATTTTCCTGAAATTTTACCTATTATAAAAAAAGTTAATTGCTTATATCACGAGACCACTTTTTTAAAAGATAAAGAAGAATTAGCAAAAACAACTAAGCATTCAACTGCTGAGCAGGCTGCAATCATTGCCAAACAAGCACAAGTAAAACAATTAATAATTGGTCACTTTAGCAGTCGCTACAAAAATAAAGACCTTTTTTTACAGGAATCTAAAACTATTTTCTCAAATACTATTTTAGCTGAAGAAGGTAAAACATTTGAAATTATATAAATTATACTTTTATAATATTATGCAACATTTTGATAAACAAGCCAAAAATTGGGATAATGACCCAATGAAAGTAAAGAGAGCCGAAATTTTCGCAAAAGAAATTCAAAATTTCATTCAACCCAAATCAACTTGGAATGCTTTAGAATTTGGTTGTGGAACAGGATTATTGAGCTATCAATTAAAAGATGCTTTTAAAACTATTACACTTGCTGACAATTCAAAAGGAATGATTGATGTTTTAAAAGATAAAATTGAAAAACAATCGCTCACAAATTTTAAACCTCTTTTAATTGATTTGCTAAAAGAAGACTTAAACATTGGAAAGTTTAATGTTGTTTATATGCTAATGACGCTTCATCACATACTCGACTTAAACAAAGTTGTTAAAATATTTCATTCACTCATAAAAACTGATGGATATTTATGTATTGCAGATCTAGTTCAAGAAGATGGCTCTTTTCATGCAAATATCCCTAGTTTCGAAGGTCATAACGGTTTTGATAAAAATCAATTATCTGAACTCTTAACAAAGAACGGATTTAAAATAGAATATTACAAAATATGCCACGTGATTGAAAAAAAAATAAATTCAACGGTTAAAAAATATCCTTTGTTCTTAATGATTTGTAAAAAAGTACCTCTTTAGTTATGAATACCTATAAATCTTTTAAAACAGAAAGGTTACTACTTGAACCTACTTCTAAAAAAGATGCTGAATTTATTTTAGAACTACTAAATACTCCCAAATGGATTAAATATATTGGAGATAGAAATGTTCATTCAATTGAAGAGGCTACGAATTATATTCGAAATAAAATGCTCCCTCAATTGAAAAAATTAGGCTATGCCAACTATACCGTTATTAAAAAATCAGGTAATATAAAAATAGGTACTTGTGGCCTCTATGATAGAGAAGGTATAGATGGTATAGACATTGGGTTTGCCTTTCTTCCAAAGTATGAAAATAATGGATTTGCTTTTGAATCAGCAAACAAACTTATTAAAATAGCATTTGAAGAGTTTAATATTTCTAGAATTAATGCAATTACTACAAAAAAGAATTTCCGTTCTCAAAAACTACTACTGAAACTAGGTCTTAAATTTGATAAAATAACAAAACTCCCTAATGAGAATGAAAAATTATTACTTTATACATTAAGCAAATATGATTGTTCTTAACATTGAAAATGTCAATTTATAGAAGATTGCCTGTATATTTTAAAAATTATTGAACCCTTTAATTCTAATAGCAAGCAAACTACAATACAAAAGCAACTACACAGAACGACCTTATTATAACAATTTTTTTTGCAAAAATTTAAGATTTAACAGCATTCATAAAACGAAATTTAATTCGTAACTTTCGATTCATTTCTTATTAAAAATTATTATAAATAAATTATAGATACATACTAAAATGGCTTTTATAGATTATTATAAAATATTAGGTTTACAAAAAAATGCAACCGAAAACGAAATAAAGAAAGCGTATAGAAAACTAGCAAGAAAATACCATCCTGATTTAAACCCAAACAACAAAGAAGCTGAAAAAAAATTCAAAGCTGTTAATGAAGCTAACGAAGTTTTAAGCCATAAAGAAAACCGTAAAAAATATGACAAATATGGGAAAGACTGGGAACATGCTGAACATTTTGAAAAGGCACAAAAACAACAATACCAGAGGAGTTCACAACAAAACGCCTATAGCAACTTTTCAGATAGTGATTATTCAGATTTCTTTGAATCTATGTTTGGAGGGGGTTCCTCTAGAAGAACTTATAGCTCTGTAAAATTTAGAGGGCAAGACTATAACGCTGAATTACACTTAGAATTAAAAGACGTTTATAAAACCCATAAGCGAACTTTAACTGTCAATGGTAAAAATATTAGACTTACCATACCAGCCGGGGTAAAAAATGGTCAAATTATTAAAATTAAAGGACATGGAGGTCAAGGTGTAAACGGTGGGCCAAAAGGAGATTTACATATTAAATTTGTGATTAAAAATAGCACAAAATTTAAGCTAGATAACCATAATTTACATTTAACCGTAGATTTAGATTTATATAAAGCTGTATTAGGAGGAGAAGTAACTGTTGATACTTTTGATGGAAAAGTAAAACTCAAAGTAAAACCTGAAACCCAAAATGGAACAAAAGTAAAACTGAAAGGAAAAGGGTTTCCTATTTATAAAAAAGAAGGCTCTTTTGGCGATTTGTATATAACTTATCAAATAAAAATTCCAACCAATTTAACAAAAAGAGAAAAAGAATTATTTACAGAACTTTCAAAATTAAGAACATCATGATTACAGAAGACTTTATAACACTCGATAAATTGTGTGCTTTTTACAAAGTTAAAATGTCGTTTTTTAGTGATTTAAATGAAATAGGGTTGATTGAAATTTTAACTATTGAGCGCACTCCCTGTATTCACCAAGATAAAATAATGGATATTGAAAAAATGATACGAATGCATTATGATTTAAATGTAAATATAGAAGGGATAGATATTGTTTTTAACTTACTACAAAAAATTGAAGATTTACAAAATGAGTTAATCGCCACAAAAAACAGATTATACTAATATTTTTACTTTTTTATTGTAAAAATATCGCAAGTTAATATGCTCCTACACTCAATAATACCAAGGTACAGGCTCTTTCAAAAGCTATATTATGTTGAGAAAGTATTTCTTCCAACTCACCATTTTCTGTTCCTGGATTAAATAAAACACGTTTAGGATTTAATTTCAATATATAATCGTAATATTCAACTTGATTTTTTGCTCCTAAATATAAACTTACGGTATCAATATTCTTAAATATTTTCTTAGTTTTATAAATATTAACACCATTTATATTCCCTTCTCTTCTTCCTACAGCTCTTACTTCATACTTATTTTCAATAAGCCTTTCGATTGCAATGTATGAATATCTATTAGGGTTAACCGAGGCTCCTAACACTAACGTTTTTTTATTCATCTGTTAAAATTAGTTAAAGTATGTTAAACCGTGTAACACAACAATCCTTTTAGAGTCTATTAAGTAGAAAGCTAACATTATAAAATAAAATTATGAAATCTCTAAACATACAAAATAATAAAATAGGCTACACTTATTTCGAATTATTAATCTCCTCAACACGTATTAACTGGAATAACAGAAGACGCTATTCTAATTCAATACAACACAAATTTACTTAAAATAAAATATTAAAAAGGATATACTTTGATAATTATTTGAATTAATCAATCAAAATATTCCTTAAAAAAGCCTCTAAACTTGCATTTTTGAGGCTTTTTATTTTTTTAGATATCCAGTTTTACCATCTAATAATAACACTTCCCCAAGTAAATCCACTTCCAAAAGCTGCCAAAATAACTAAATCATCTTCTTTAATTTTTCCCTCTTCCCATGCTTCTGTAAGAGCTATTATAATAGAGGCTGCTGTAGTATTACCATACTTCATAATATTATTATAAACCTGATCATCAGCTAATTTAAATTTTCGCTGAACAAATTGAGATATTCTCAAATTTGCTTGATGAGGAATTAACATGTTTATATCTGTTACTTCTAAATTGTTAGATTTTAATCCTTCCATTATTGCTTCAGAAAAACGAACAACTGCGTGTTTAAAAACAAATGTTCCGTTCATGTGTGGAAAATAACTTTCATCATTTTTATCATTGGCTGCAACAATCTCAGGAACCCAATGCTTAATACTTGGTGCTAATACCGTTAATTCTTCCGCATGTTTTCCTTCTGAATGTAAGTGAGTTGATAAAATTCCTTTCGTATTATCCTCAGTTCTTGAAAGCACTGCTGCTCCTGCTCCATCACCAAAAATTACTGAGACTCCTCTACCTCTGGTGGTTTTATCTAAGCCACCTGAATGGTATTCTGCACCAACCACCAATACGTTTTTATACATTCCTGTTTTTATAAACTGATCAGCTACTGACATTGCGTAAATAAATCCTGAACATTGATTTCTAACATCCAATGCACCAACAGTTCTCATATCTAACATATCTTGCAATTGAACTCCACATCCAGGAAAATAATAATCTGGACTTAGTGTTGCAAAAACTATAAAATCTATATCATCTTTTGTTAACCCAGCCCTTTCAATAGCTATTCGAGATGCTTTGGCACCCATAACAGCAGAAGTATCTTCACTACCTTCTTTTATCCACCTTCTTTCTTTAATACCCGTTCTTTCCTGAATCCAAGCATCATTTGTATCCATTAGTTTGGATAAATCATCATTTGTAACAACGTTATCAGGAACATAATAGCCTAGCCCTGTTATTTTTGAATTATACATACTACAATTTTAAAATTTATTTCAAACATACAAAATATACAAGTATTATCAGCTATTATAATTCGTATTAACATTCATTATTTTATTGTTTTAATTAAATAACTCGTAAAAATTGTTTAGTATATTTTCATTACTTTATTAAGAGGTTTTCTTCGTATATTAGGAACATAGGTTTTTTCGGCAATAAAACCTACAGGCAATAATAAAAATGCTCTTTCGTTATCTGGTCTTTCTAATATTTTTTCTAAAAAACGCATTGGACTAGGTGTATGCGTTAAGGTTGCTAAACCGGCATTGTGAATTGCTGAAATTAAAAACCCACACGCTAAACCAACAGATTCTTTGACATAATAATTTTGATGTTTATTTCCTTCGTTATCATATTCAAACGGTCTTTTAAAAACAACTATTAAGTAGGGTGCAATTTCTAAAAAAGGTTTATTAGCATCCGTTCCTAAGTGTTTTAAATCTTCTAACCATTCATCACTCATTCTAGCTTCATAGCTTTTCTTTTCTTCTTCTTCAGCAGCAATTCTAATTTTCTTTTTTAAGGCTTTATTTTTAACAACACAAAAAGTCCAAGGTTGTTTATTTGCCCCTGATGGAGCTGTAGAGGCTGTTTTTATAATATTTTCAATAACCTCTATAGGCACTTCCTTATCTGAAAAATGGCGTATTGATCTTCGCTTATTAAAATAGTTATAATATTTTTTTGATCTATTGATTATTTCTTCATTGGTATAGTGTTCTTGCGTATATTTAATATGCTTAAACCCATCAACTATAATATACTCTTCTTTTTTTATTTCATTAGGCATGACTCTATTTACTTTTTATTCTTTATTATTTTTATTAGGAATTTTACTCATAGCATATTCTGTTATTGCTGTAATAGTAAGAGATGGGTTAACTCCTGGATTTGCTGATATCATTGAACCATCACAAACGAGCATATTTTTATACCCAAATACATTACAATTTTTATCAATTACACCAACTGTACTATTTTTCCCCATAACTGCTCCCCCTAAAATATGTGCTGTTGTTGGCGTTCCTAATAAAACATCTGTTAAATTTGCATAAATAATTCCGTTTACTAATTTACCATACTTTCTTCCCAATGAAATAGCTTTAGGAATAAAAGCACTTGGAACTTTACCGTGTTCTTTTGCTGTTTTTATTTTAGTGAATTTCCCTAATTTTATCTGTAATGTACTATCTAACGTTTGCATAAATAGTAATACCGTAGTTTTTTGCGCATAGTTACTTACTAAAATTGTTTTTAACAACTTTATTGGGTACTTAAAAAGTAAACTTACAACACCCAGTATTCTTCCAAACAAATATTTATGTGGTACATAGGGCATTGTTAATACTCTAAAAAAACTAGAACCTTTACCATATCTAACTGGTTCTAAATGACTATTTTCATCGGGATGTAAAACAGATCCTATGGCAATCCCTTTTGAGTAATCTTTACTTTTTTTATTTATTGAAGTTACTAATAATAATGATTCATTATTAGTTCTCACATTTTTACCTGTACAATTTGACAACTTTGGTAACGATTTTTCTTTTAATTTTAATAATAAAGGAACGGTTCCTAAAACACCTCCAGAAAAAATGACTCCCTTACTAGTTACACTTCTTTTTTCTATTTTACCAATACTTGATTTATATTCAATTTTATAACCATTACTCCCTTCATTTTCACCAATAGTTGTTACATTGAATACTTCTTTTTCGGCAATAATTTTCACACCTAACTTTTGAGCAAAATATAAATAATTTTTATCTAGCGTATTTTTTGCATTGTGCCTACAACCAGTCATACACGCTCCACAAAAAATACACCCTGTTCTACTAGGTCCTCTTCCTTTGAAATAAGGATCGTTAACTTTAATACCTTCTTCTCCAAAATAAACAGCTACTTTGGCTGGTTCAAATTTAGATTCTTTGTTAATTTCCTTAGCAATACGTTTTAGTGATTTATCTGCTTCAAATAATGTTGGATTTACTGTTGCCCCTAACATTTTATATGCAATTTTATAAAACGAATTTAACGTTGTTTCCCAATTATTTAAACTTGCCCAACTACCAGAATTAAAAAATTGCTTTTTAGGAATAGGCAATGTATTAGCATACGTTAAAGAACCTCCTCCAACACCAACACCTGATAAGATGGTTACATGATTTAAAAACGTCATTTTAAAAAACCCTTTTAACCCTAATTTAGGTTCCCAAATCCATTTTTTTAGCTGCCAATTAGTTTTTGGGAAGTCATTTGATTTAAACCATTTTCCTTTTTCAATAACTAAAACTTTATATCCTTTTTCGGCCAATCGAAGAGCGCTTACTGAACCTCCAAAACCACTACCAATTACCACATAATCATAATCAAGTTTATTCATATATATAACTGCTTTTTAAACAAATGAATATACTATTTTTTTTAAAATCTATGTCAGTTTGTCATAATTATTTGTTTGGTATTTTTTTTGACTAATAGAATACGTTAAATACTAAATTAAAAAAACTTAAAATATGGCAACTGGAAATATTAATATAACTGCTGAAAATATTTTTCCTATTATTAAAAAATTCTTGTATTCTGATCACGAAATATTTTTACGTGAATTAATATCAAATGCAACAGATGCAACTTTAAAATTAAAACACCTTTCAACTCTAGGTGAAATTAAAGAAGATATAGGAAACCCAATTATTGAAGTAAAAGTTGATAAAGAAAAAAAAGAAATTAGAATTATTGACCAAGGTATTGGGATGACCGGCGAAGAAGTAAAAAAATACATTAATCAAATTGCTTTTTCTGGAGCAGAAGAATTTGTTGAAAAATACAAAGATAAGGTAGAAGATTCTGGAATTATTGGTCATTTTGGACTAGGATTTTACTCTTCTTTTATGGTAGCAAACAGTGTGGAAATTTTTACAAAATCTTTTAAGAAAAATTCCAAAGCTGTACGTTGGGAATGTGATGGAAGTCCAAAATACACTTTAGAAGAAACTGACAGAAAAGAAAGAGGAACTGAAATAGTTTTGCACATTGATGACGATTCTACCGAATTTTTAGAAGAAAGTAAAATTACCGAGCTTTTAAACAAATACAATAAGTTTATGCCAATTCCAATTAAATTTGGAACTAAAGAAATTCCTGATTCTAAGCACAAACCAAAAACTCTTAAAGATAAAGAGGGTAAAGAGACAACCGAAGAACAAAAAATGATTACGGTTGATAATATTGTAAACAATCCTAATCCAGCTTGGACAAAAAGTCCGAATGATTTAGAAGATAAAGATTATAAAGAGTTTTACCGAGAATTGTACCCTATGCAATTCGAAGAACCTTTATTTCATATTCATTTAAATGTAGATTATCCGTTTCATTTAACAGGTATTTTATATTTTCCTAAACTTAGTAAAAATTTAGACCCTACAAAAGATAGAATTCAGCTGTATCAAAATCAAGTATTTGTTACCGACAATGTAGAAGGCATTGTCCCTGACTTTTTACAAATGTTACGTGGTGTAATTGATTCACCAGACATTCCGTTAAATGTATCTCGCTCTTATTTGCAATCCGATGCTGCTGTTAAAAAAATAGCAAGTTACATAACTAGAAAAGTAGCTGACAAACTAACTAGTTTATTTAAAAAAGACAGAAAGGTATTTGAAGAAAAATGGGATGACATTAAAGTTATTATTGAATACGGGATGCTTTCTGAAGAAAAATTCTTTGAAAAATCAGATAAATTTGCATTGTACCCAACTGTAGATAAAGAATATTTTATTTGGAGTGAATTGGAAGAAAAAATTAAACCATCACAAACAGATAAAGATGATAAATTAATTGTTTTATACGCTTCTGATGTAAAAGCACAGCACAGCTACATTGATGCTGCAAAAGAAAAAGGTTATACTGTTTTATTATTAGATTCTCCAATTGTTTCACATTTATTACAAAAATTAGAAGGTTCTAAAAAAGATGTTCAATTTGTTCGTGTTGATGCTGATCACATTGATAATTTAATAAAAAAGGAAGACACCAAAATAAGTAAACTTTCAGACGAAGAAAAAGAAAAATTAAAACCAATTATTGAAAGTGTAATACCTAAAGAAACGTATACTGTTCAGTTAGAGGCTATGGATTCAAATGCCAATCCTTTTATTATTACGCAACCTGAATTTATGCGACGTATGAAAGAAATGCAAGCAACTGGTGGCGGTGGAATGATGGGAATGGGTAATTTCCCTGAAATGTATAACTTAGTTGTTAATACTAACAACGATTTGGTTAGTGAAATTTTAAGCACTAAAACTAAAAAGAAACAAGAACGCTTAATTCAACAGGCATTTGATTTAGCTAAATTATCTCAAGGCCTTTTACAGGGTGAAGAATTAACCAATTTTATAAAACGTAGTTTTCAAATGGTAAAATAATCCTAACATTAAATTGTTTAACAAAGATTTAATAAAAAGTCTCAATATTAATTGAGACTTTTTTTAGTATTTTTACTCATCTATAAAATTATTGGCATTTTTTTTGCTGTAAAGTACCAAATGTAAATTGTATGACGCAAAATTTTAAAATAGCATCCCTAGTCTTTTTTATTACGCTACTCAATTCTTTTGCCCTATTTTCTCAAATTGATAGTACAAAAACTATAAACAATGAAGTTGGTGCTACTTTTTCGACAAACCAATTAAAAGCAAACCCTTCAACTACAAAAACAAACCCAAATATTAATTTTAATATTAATAAAAAAGTAAACACCAATGCTATAAATCAAAATTTAAAGAAGTATTCTAATAATAATGCTTCTAACATGTTACTTGAAAATCGCCCTGAAGATAAAGATATTATTGGGGTGAAATATTGGAAGGGGAAAGATGTAACACACAAAACTTTAGCAAGTACTTATGGTTTAGGAACTGTTACAACCACTAGTAGAATTGTTAAAATAGAGACAAGAGATCACAGTTATATTGATGGTGATCGTATTAAAATTTATTTGAATGAACAGGTTATAAGTGACAATGTTGGCTTAAAAGGAAGTTATTATGTAATTTATGTAAAACTAAAAGATGGTTATAATAGAATTGATTTCCAAGCATTAAACCAAGGTTTTTCAGGGCCTAACACCGCTGAATTTAGTTTGTATGATGCCAATGGAAATTTATTATCAGATAAGGAATGGAATTTAACAACCGGTCAAACTGCTACGCTTGGTGTTATAAAACAATAAAATATTTACATGGTTTTAGCTGCCTCAGGAATTATTCTTCAAAACAAAAAAATCCTTCTTTTACAACGTTCAAACTACACTAAAAATTACCCGGAATTTTGGGGTTGCCCTGGTGGCAGAGCTGAAGAAGGTGAAACTGCAGAGCAAAATGTGATTAGAGAAGTGAAAGAAGAGTGTAATCTAGACTTTACGCCTACTTCAATTTTAAAAAAAGGTATTTGGCAAGACAGATACTATTATCGTTTTTTAGGAAACTGGACTGGTAAAATAAAAATTCAAGAATTGGAAGTGTTAGATTATAATTGGTTTTCATATAAGGAAGCTATAAAACTAAAGTTATCCTTTGATTATAAAGAAGTTATAGAATTACTTTATAAAAAACAGTTCATTTAAAAAGTACCTATAATTTTAAAATTTTAGTGTAATCTTTAAATTAACTATGTTATTTTTGTAATTAAAAATAACATAATATTTATTAAAGTAGTCTACTCACATATTGTACCAAAGGGAGTTGAAAATATTCGATTACAAGAATATGCACCTAATATTTTTCACAACTATATTCCATCAAAAAGTGGTGTGAAAAAAGCTATAAAAAAGGGGCTTATTTTAATAAATGGAACGACTGCAAAAACGGCTACTTGGATTTACCAAAATCAGGTTATTGAGTTAATTGAAAATTCTTCAAAAAAACCGAAAGTATACAAATTTAATTTAGATGTTGTATTTGAAGATGATTTTATGGCTGTAATTAACAAACCTGCGGGAATTACAGTTAGTGGAAATACGTTTAAAACGGTAGCAAATGCTTTAGCTTTTAACTTAAATAAAAGTTCTCAACAAGATGCTCTAGAAATTCCTACACCCATTCACAGGTTAGATAATCAAACATCTGGAATCTTGTTAATTGCCAAAACAAAAACTGCACAAGTTGAACTAGGAAAACAATTTGCGAATCAAACTATTCAAAAAATATATTGCGCTATTACCATTGGTAAAATAATTGAAAACCAACATATTACCTTAAATATTGATGAAAAACTTGCTGAAACAAGTTTTGAAATTGTAAAAGTTGTGAAATCTTTAAAATTTAATGAGTTAACTTGTTTAAAAGTTTCTCCTAAAACAGGAAGAACACATCAAATACGTATTCACTTGGCTTCCATTGGACATCCTATTTTAGGTGATAAACTATACGGAGATAAAAAAAACCTTTACAAAGGAAAGGGACTTTTTCTATGCGCTTCGGAAATATCTTTTTCACATCCAAAAACATTAAAAACAATTCACTTAAAAATTGAGATTCCTCATAAATTTAAATCGGTGCTAATTCGTGAAAGGCGACGTTGGAAAACATACAATAACTAACAATCTATTAAGAAAATAACTCGTTCAAAACTTTTGCCAACCTAATTCCTCCTTTTTGTAATTGAGAACGTACCAAAGCAAAATGATTGTACATATAGCCATAACGTAAATTTTCTCCAACTTTAACAGAACCATAGGTTTGTATCCCTAGTTTATGCGTTTCATTTGCCCAATCAACAATGTCTCCTTCTTGTAAATATTTTACTTGTTCTTTTGAAATTTTATCTGCATTATCAGCAAGTTCGGTATAAGCCATACCAAACTGGTTAATCATTTTAGTATCCCAAACAGCGTGTAAATTAGTACCTTCTCCAAACCATTGAACCTGAATCATATTCCCTCCTTTATCCTCTTTTCTTCCAGTATGCATTGGCTGATGTAAATCTCCTATTAAATGAACTAACATTTTTAAATAAAAAACTTTTTCCTCTTTTGTGCTGTTTTTATCCTTAATTACTGCTTTACATTTTGCAATTCCAGTTACTAAATCTCCTTTTGGATTTTTTTTAGAATGTTCATAATCAACATCAAAAGGCATATTTACATAATGCCAAGTATAAAATTCATCATAATGTCTATCAGATTTTATGTCATCGGCAAAAGTTGAAACCAGCGCAAGACTTTGCCCATTTAATAATTCAGCAATTTTATGTTTTGTTTTATTTTTTAAATACTTATTGGCAATTTCTCCAATTGTTCTATGCCCTGTTTTTCCCCAATACGGATTAGTTGCGCTAACTTGTGTAGTTATAAATAAAACAATTATTATAAAACTAATTTTTTGTACGATTTTCATAATTATAAATTTTCACAAAGTTACTTATAAAGTTTGTTAATATTTTGGTAAAATTTAAAAATAATTATATATCTTTATGATATAATAATAATATCATCTTAAATTAACTATTATGAATAAAGAAAAAATTATAAAAGTATCTAATGGCTATTTTATGCTTTTCCTCTTGGTTATATTAATTGCTGGAGGTATTTTTAGCATCATTAACTCAATTACATGGTTGTTTTTTAGTTGTTTTATCCTATCAATTATTATTCTTCCAGGATTCTTTTTGGTGAATCCAAATACCTCAAAAGTAATTTTACTTTTTGGTAAATACATTGGTACCGTGAAAGAAAATGGGTTTTATTGGGCAAATCCCTTATATCGTAAAAGGGGAATTTCACTAAGAGCTAGCAATTTTGATAGTGAACGTGTAAAAGTGAATGACAAACTAGGAAACCCTATAATGATTAGTACCATTTTAGTTTGGAAAGTGAAAAATACATTTAAAGCTGCATTTGATGTAGACAATTATGAAAATTTTGTACGTGTACAATCTGATGCTGCTGTTCGAAAATTAGCAAGCCTATATCCGTATGACAATTTTGAAGATGAAGGTATGGAAGAAGAAATTACGCTTAGAGCAAGTGTAAATGAAGTAAGTGAAGCCTTAGAAAAAGAACTCTCTGAACGTTTAGATATGGCTGGGATTGAAGTTTTAGAAGCACGTATTGGATACTTAGCGTATGCCCAAGAAATTGCAGGTGCTATGTTAAAACGTCAACAGGCTACCGCAATTGTAGCTGCACGTCATAAAATAGTGGAAGGTGCAGTAAGCATGGTTGAAATGGCTTTAGATGAATTAAGTAAAAAAAATATTGTAGAATTAGATGAAGAACGAAAAGCGGCAATGGTTAGTAACCTTATGGTAGTTCTTTGCTCTGATAAAGACACCATTCCAATAGTTAATACAGGAACTTTAAATCATTAAAATGAAAGAATACAAAATAGTAAAGCCTGAGAAAAAATGGGATACAAAAGATCAAATTTTTGAAGATTTATTTAACAAGTATTCTTCTCGAGGTTGGCAAATTATGAGTGTTTCTTATGGTCAATCAGGAAATATTCAAAAAGCCGTTCTTGAAAGAGATAAAAATAGATAAACTTACTGTATTATGAAGGTTTACTTGGAAGAACAACGGTTTAACCAACCACTAGTAATTGTAGGGTTATCAATAGCATTTATTGTAGTTGGTTTTTCTACTATGAAAGAATGGGAAACCATAGCACAAAATAGCTTCGCTGAAAAAATTGGAGCATTCAGTGGCTTACTCATCATTTTACTAGTCTTCTTACTTTTTATAAACTTAAATCTTAAAACTAGAATTGATGAAAAAGGGATATATTATCAATATAAACCGCTACATTTTTCATTTAGACGAATACCTTGGAAACATATTTCTAAATGTTACATAAGAAATTATAATGCTATTTCTGAATATGGTGGTTGGGGTATAAAATTTAGCTTTAGAAAGAACAAAGGAAAAGCATTCACTACAAAAGGAACTATTGGTTTGCAAATAGAATTAAAAAACGGACGTAAAATTTTAATAGGAACACAAAATAAAGAAGAATTACAAAGAGTTCTTAACACATATCAACACAAAATAATAACGAATGAAACATAGCATAAATATCCTAATTTTTAGTTTAATTTCTTCTTTACTGTTTTCTCAGGAGAAAAATTATACAGAAAGCCAATTAAGCATTCCTACAAAATCAGTAACCATAAATGGAACTTTACTAACACCTTCATTAAGTAAGAAAACTCCACTGGTAATTTTAATCCCAGGCTCTGGACCAACAGACAGAAATGGCAACAATGTGCAAATGAAAAATAATTCATTAAAATTTTTAGCTGAAAGTTTGGTAGAAGAAAATATTGCGACCTACAGGTTTGATAAAAGCGTACTTTCTTATACAAAAAATGACAAAGAAAAAATAGATACAATTACTTTTGACACTTTTATAGATGAAGCTAAAACAGTTATTAATTATTTTAAAAACTCTGGGAAATATTCAAAAATTGTTGTTGCTGGCCATAGCCAAGGAAGTTTAGTTGGTATAATTGCCTCTAAAAATATTGCTGATGCATTTATATCGTTAGAAGGTGCTGGAAGAACAATTGATGAAATTATTATTGAACAACTAAGTAAACAAGCGCCTTTTTTAAAAGATGAAGCTAGTAGCGTTTTGAGTGAATTAAAAAAAGGAGTTATTGTAGAAAAATTTAATCCTATGTTAAATTCATTATTCAACAAATCTGTACAACCTTTCTTAATTTCTTGGATAAAATATAATCCTCAAGAAGAAATTAAAAAATTAAATATTCCTATGCTACTAATCAATGGCACAAAAGATATTCAAGTAAGCAATTTTGATGCAGAGTTGCTACACAAAGCCAATTCAAACTCACAATTAAAAATAATTGAAAATATGAATCATATTTTTAAAGAAATAAATGGTGATATTAATGAAAATATGTTATCCTATACAAACCCCGAGCTTCCCATTATGAAAGAACTAACGGGTTTAATTACAGCATTTGTAAAAGAAATAAAATAAACATGGCAAAGAAAAAAGCGTTTGCACTACGCATAAATGAAGATATGCTCAAAGCAATTGAAAAATGGGCAGCTGATGAATTTCGTTCAACAAACGGACAATTAGAATGGATGCTAAATAAGTGCCTAAAAGAAGCTAAAAGGTATCCTAAAAAACTTACTGATAAAAAATAAAACACTAAAAAGAGGCTGTCTAAAAATTACAAAATTTATCATTATGAACCTGCCAGCAGCAGGCGGGCTTATTGCATAATCTCATCATTCTAATTAGCAATCATTATGAGAACCTGAAACATCCCGATAATTATCAGGACAGGTTGTCGTAAATGACACTTTTTAAACAGCCTCTTTTAGTTGATTAATTACATTATTATTTCTTTGGGTGTACTAAAGTCATTTCTTCTATTAAATTAGTTGCCCCTGCATATTTATCAATAATAAATAGTACATACCTTATATCTACCATAATATTTCTACAAATAGCTGGATCATAATTCATATCACTCATAGTTCCTTCCCATACCCTATCAAAATTCAAACCTATTAAATTTCCATGAGCATCAATTGTTGGACTACCAGAATTTCCTCCTGTGGTATGGTTTGTGCCTAAAAAATTCACAGCCATTTTACCATTTTTACCATATTGTCCATAATTTTTTGCTTTGTACAAATCTAGCAACTTTTGTGGTACATCAAATTCGTAATCACCTGGAACATATTTTTCTATTACACCTTCCAAATAACTCACTGGCTCGTAATATACAGCATCTCTTGGTTTGTAACCTCTAACTTGTCCGTAGGTAACTCTAAGTGTACCATTAGCATCTGGAAAAAATCTTTTTGTTGGGAACACCTCCATTAAGGCTTTCATATACTTTTTTTGAACTGCTGAAATTTCCAGATTTAACTGTTGGAATTTAGGTTCAATTTTATTGTAAAAAATAGTGTGTAATCCTTTCCCAAACTGATAGCCTATATCTGCATTTAATTTTTGTGAAACTTCTTTTCCAGAACCTGTTAATAATTCTTTAACTTTATCAAAAGATGTCAATTTAGAATTTGTATAAATATCATTTGTAATTTTAGTAAAAGAAGCCTCTTTCATAACTGAGGGAACATATTCTTCTGGGACTTTTTTTGCATATAAACCAACTAATTTTCTAAATACTGGTTTATCTACCTCTACACTATAATTTTTAAAAGTTCCTTTTAGTCTGGCTAAAGTAGCTTCTCTTGCTTTTTCAAAACTTTGTTCCCCACCTCTTAAGTAAGCCTGCTCAACTTGGAACAGTCTAAAGGAGATACTCAATAATTCCACATTTCTATAGGCAACTTCTATCCAGTAATCTCGTGCTAATGATACATTTTCAATTTCTTTGTATAATCGTTCAAAATCAGAAAGTAGTGTTTTATAACCTTCTAATTCTTTTTTAAGAACTATTTTAGAAAACTCTTTTTCCAATTCACGCTTTTTTTCAATTGCGTTTGATTTTTCAATTCCCTGTTTTTCTCCAATCCATTTTTTCCAATAATTAGCAATAGAAGCAAATTTTGATGCATATTTTATTTTTATTGCTGGGTCTTTACGCATATAAGAATCTACTATTTTCAGGGCATTTTCTCTTATTTCAATTTTTGCAGGATTTAAAACATTTACAATTTGGTCAATTCCTACTGCTGGCAAATACTCATTTGTACGCCCTGGGAAACCGAAAACCAAGGTAAAATCACCTTCTTCAACACCATCCAATGAAATTGGTAAATAATGGTTTGGTTTGTATGGAACATTATTTTCTGAATACGTTGCTGGTTTATTATTAATATCAGCATAAATTCTAAACATTGAAAAGTCACCTGTATGTCTCGGCCACATCCAATTATCTGTATCGGCACCAAATTTACCTATTGCTGTTGGTGGAGCTCCTACTAAACGAACGTCTTTGAATACTTCAGTTATAAACAACAAATATTGATTGCCTTTATAAAATGCCTTTACAGTTGCTTTTTGCCATTCTTCTTTTTGGGCTGCGGCAGCTACTTTTTGAATATTTTGATTGATTAGTTTCATTTTTGAAGCTTCATCCATAGTATCTGAAACACCTAGAAACACTTCTGAAGTTACATCGTCTATTCTTTTAATAAAAGTAACCGTCATACCTGGATTTGACAGTTCTTCCTTGTAACTTCTTGCCCAAAATCCATTTTTTAAATAATCGTTTTCAACAGATGAATGTGACTGAATTGCCCCATAACCACAATGATGATTTGTAAGCAACAATCCATTGGGAGAAATAATTTCAGAAGTGCAACCTCCATTAAAGTGTACAATTGCATCTTTTAAGCTTGAATTGTTTACATCATAAATATCTTTTGCTGTTAATTTACTACCTAATTGTTGCATTTCCTGTTCATTAATTCCTTCTAATAATGAAGGAATCCACATACCTCCTTGAATATTTCTTGCATCTTGAACAATGGGTTCAACAGGGCTTTTAACTATTTGTGTTGTTTCTTGAACCGTTTTACAAGAAACTGCCATAATGGCTATTAATAAATACAGTTTTAAACTTTTCATTTCTTTATAATTTTACAGAACAAATATAGTTAACCATTCTCATATATTTAAGTTCAATATTCATTAAAAAAAATAGTATTTTAGCCAAAATTTTATAACCAGTATGGATACAACACCTTTTATTACGCAAGACACAATTGTTTTTGGAATTATAATGTTAACTCTTGGTTTTGTTTTTTACACATCTTCTAGCAAAAATAGTTTTTGGACAAAATTTTACAAGGTGATTCCTGCACTTTTAATGGCGTATATGCTCCCTGCAATTTTCACATCAGCTGGAATTATAGCTCCAGAATGGGAAACAGTTACTAAGGCAGGAGTTTTAGTAGATCACAAATCAAAGTTATACTATGTGGCAAGCCGATTTTTATTACCTGCTTCATTGGTATTAATGACTTTGAGTATGGATTTAAAAGCAGTTTTTAACTTAGGTCCAAAAGCCTTAATTATGTTTTTAACAGGTACCGTTGGAATTATTATTGGAGGGCCTATTGCAATTCTATTAATTTCATTAGTATTTCCCGAAACTGTTGGAGGTGCTGGACCTGATGCCGTATGGAGAGGATTGGCAACATTGGCAGGAAGTTGGATTGGCGGTGGAGCAAACCAGGCAGCAATGCTTGAAATTTACGAATATAATCCAAAGAAATATGGAGGAATGGTACTGGTAGATATTATTGTTGCAAATTTATGGATGGCTATTTTATTAATTGGAATTGGAAAATCTAAAGCCATTGACAAATGGTTAAAAGCTGATACTTCTGCTATAGAAGAATTAAAAGAAAAGGTATCTGCATATGCCTCAAAAGTTACCAGAAATCCTTCATTATCAGATTTAATAATTATTTTATCTATCGCATTTACTGTGGTAGGTTTTTCTCATTTTGGAGCAAATTCAATCTCTTCATTTTTAAAAGATAACTTTGAAGCTGTAAGTGATAAAAGTTCTGCTTTATCTTCTTTTGGTTCCCAATTTTTTTGGATGATAAGTATTGCAACTTTCATTGGGATTTTACTTTCATTTACAAAATTTAAAAAATATGAAGGTGCAGGAGCTAGCAAAATTGGAAGTGTCTTTATTTACATATTAGTTGCAACTATAGGTATGAAAATGGATTTAGGAAAAATATTAGAAAACCCTGGTCTTATTTTAATAGGATTGGTTTGGATGACCATTCATGCGCTGTTATTAATTACAGTAGCAAAAATAATTAGAGCCCCATTCTTCTTTTTAGCCGTTGGAAGTCAGGCAAATGTTGGTGGAGCCGCCTCTGCTCCTATTGTAGCTGCAGCATTTCACCCTGCTTTGGCTAGTGTTGGAGTACTACTTGCCGTTTTTGGCTATGTTGTTGGTACTTATGGCGCCATGTTAACAGCCGAATTAATGCGCCTTGTTGCACCCTAAATTCATATAAAAAGTAGATATTTGTAGGTATAAAATAATTTTGATGAAAAAAATAATTAGTTGTATTGTTATTGTTAGCCTTTTAATTTCTTGCGGAGAAAGTAAAAAAGGAAGTTTAACTGTTAAAGGAAACATTCGTGGTTTAAAAAAAGGAACTGTGTATTTACAAAAATTTAAAGATACTTTATTGGTATCTGTAGATTCTGTTCAGTTAAATGGCGATAATAATTTTATACTTGTTGATGATATTGAGAATCCTGAAATATATTATGTTACACTAAATAAAAATGCCAATAGAAAAATCCCTTTTTTTGGTGAGAAAGGTGAAATTACAATCACGTCAAAACTTGATAAATTTCAAACTGCTGCTAAAATTTCAGGTTCTTTAAATCAAGAATTATTAGACGAGTATAATGCAATGGCAAAAAAATTTAGTGGAAAACAATTAGACTTGATTAAAGAGAAGTTTGAAGCACAAAAAAACAATGATACTGCTTTACTATCTAAAATTATAAAAGAAGAAACCAGTTTAATTAGACGAAAATATTATTACACCACAAACTTTGCCGTAAATAATGCTAAATTTGAAGTGGCTCCATACATTGCTTTAACAGAACTTTATTATGCAAACATTAAATTGCTTGATACAGTAAACAATTCTTTATCAAAAAAAGTGAAAACTTCTAAATATGGTAAAGAGCTAAATGAGTTTATTAAAGGCATTAAAAAAAATGAGAAATAATAATTGATACTTAAAGAAAAGAGACTGTTTAAAAAGTCACGAAAATCGTTATTCTGGAGGCTATCTAAAAAGTGTCATTCTGAATGTAAATGAATAATCTTCTTAAAATTAGATATATGTATATCAAGATATTGAGATTTTTCACTTTGTTCAAAATGACAAGTATAATTATTTTTTAGACAGCCTCTTTTTATTTTTATAGTCAAACTGTAACATTTCAATCATAAAACACACCTATTAGTAGAATACAAACTAACCTTGTGAATAAAGACCTTGAACATAAGTTTATTTCTGAGTTTCAACAGCATCAGAATATAATTCATAAAGTGTGTAGAATTTACACAAATAATCAAGAAGCTCACAGAGATTTATTTCAAGAGATTGCTATACAACTTTGGAAAGCATATCCTAAGTTCAGAGGCGATTCAAAATTAAGTACTTGGATGTATAGAGTTGGATTAAATACAGCCATTACATTGTATAGAAAATCCAAGAGAACCATAAAAACACAAGATTTTGATAGTGTATTACATAAAATTCAATCAACCGATTACGATGCTACTGAAGAAGAACAATTAAAATTAATGTACAAAGCAATTTATCAATTATCTGATATTGATAAGGCATTGATTTTTTTGTATTTAGAAGATAAAAACTATAAAGAAATAGCTGTAACAATAGGTATTTCTGAAGTAAACGCTCGTGTTAAAATGAATAGGATTAAAACACGACTAAGAACAATATTAAATCCGTAAGTTATGGATGAATTAGAATTATTAAAAAAAGACTGGAAAAAGCAAAACGCTTCTTACCCTCAATTAACTTATAATGAAATTTATAAGTTAATTCATAAAAAATCATCTTCAATTGTAAAATGGATTTTTATTATTTGTATTGCAGAATTTGTTTTTTGGGGATTGGTTAATCTCCTAATTCCTGATAGTTTTTTAGAAATTTATGAGAAATTACATCTTAAAATAGTACTAAATGTATTTTATATTTTGCATTATGCAGTAAGCATTGGCTTCATTTATTTATTTTATAAAAATTACAGTTCAATATCTGTTATTGATAACACGAGTTTATTAATGAAAAAGATTATTAAAACACGTAAAACTGTAAATTATTATGTGTATTATAATATTATTATGTCAGTAATTTTGTCAGTAATTGTTAACTTCGTTATGTTTTCAAAACCTGACCTACTATTGCAAGTTATGAATCCTAAGAACTTAGTAGTTGATGCTGACAAATTTTTTAATATTATGTTAATTGCTCAAATTATAGGGTTGGCTGTAACTATTGGTTTTCTGTGGCTCTACTATAGAATTATTTACGGAATTCTACTTCGAAAATTAACTAAAAACTATAAAGAATTAGAAGAACTAGACTAATCAATTGGATTTGTGTTATGCTTTCGTTGCCATAAATCGTTTAACTTTCTATTTTCTGCTTTTTCCCAATTGTAAAATATAAAATAGCTCCAAGCAAATTGAGGAAAAGCACAACTAATACCCAAACAAGTTTGTTGTTTCTCTCAAATTTACTTTTTAAAATATCAATTAAAGCTATAATTGTAGGTATAACCCCTAATAAAAAGACAATTCCTAATATTAACATCATTTGAAATGGACCAATAATTCCTAAATAAGTCATCTTTTTCTATTTTAATGTTATCATTCAATTTTATGGTTCGTATTAAAACCAACGAGTTAGGCAAGAAAAAGTTGCAATTGTAAAATCATACTTTTCCAATGTTTATCGTTCGTTCATATAGTTAATCGTTTTTCTGTAATTAAGCATTTTTTTAGCCATTGTTGTGCGGCCGTATTTTTATCAATTTTTCAAATAGTTTTGTTGTCTCTACATTTTGAATTTGTCCAAATGTTTTTCCATCTATTTTTATCAATCCTAAATAGTCCAAAAACCTATCAAAAGTCCTAATTGAGTAAGCATCTGGAAGATTATCTTTAAAAACTGAATTTGAATCATTTTTAAAATCAAATGCTTTTAAGTATTTCTTAGCATAGAAATATGCATTTCTTTTCTTTTTCCCATATTTATTTAGAATTATTAGAGTAAACCCAAAACCAATTTGTCCAATTTCTTCATTTTCATATCCATCAAAATATGCCCAATTAAATTTTCTTGAAAATACATCAAAAATATGTTGAAAAAGAAGATGATTATTACCAATTATTTTTTCTCCTTTTTTGGTTATACTCAAAAAGTTATTCCTTTTTTTTACAAGATCTGAAAGTTCCAATAAAATTCTGGTTAAAGTTATGGTTTGTACTTGCTCTTCTTTGTATAGTTTTGAAATACCAGATTCGATAAAGTCATCTTTCAAGTAACCTTGGTTATAAATATCTGCTACTACTTTTGTTGGTAAATTTCCTTTTTTTGTCAGTTTTAATTGTCCGTTTTCTTGAATGATTTTCAAAAGAAATTTTAGCTGATTCAACAACGGAATTTTCAAATATTCACTGTTTTTCAATTCCTGTATTTGTACAGGGCATTTTGGATTAAAAAAATCATACAGAATTATCTGCATTTCGGCTGGAGAATATCCTTCGAATTCATCAATCGGTTGATTGTTTTTATTTCTTATTGATTCTAAAACGTATTTTTCAATTTCGTCCATTATTTGTTATAAAGTTCTATGTTAATATTACGTACTACAAATTTTTATAAGATTTGTGCGACTTTAAAATCGAATATTTTTCAGTTATAGCAAATCGGTTTGTTAAATGTTTGTCGTTTCGTATTAAAACCAAATTTAAGTATAAATTTTATGAATTGTTAGTGGTAGTTTAATTTTCTGTTTTCCGAATAATAAAATCTAATATACTTTCTCCATTCCGAGTATCAATATTCATTGATGGTAGATATACAACTACAGGAACATTTTCTATTATTGCTTTATCCATTAATACTTTAGAATGTAAGGGATGGTGCAGTAACTGGGTGTTTGTTGTAGGGTACACATAGTCATTATTTGAATTCAAAAGATATAGCTCTGGGTCGTCACTTGTAAGCAAATTTATCATATCTAGTTTTATTCTATCCTGTTGTATTGCTGTTGTATTTAATTCAGACATAGAATTGACTCCATAAAATTTCAATAAAGTTTGTTCTCCTACTAGATTGAGTATTGTGTCAAAATTAAAACCCAAATTTTGATATTCATAAAAGGTCGAATTCTGCCATTCTAAAATATCGTAACTTGATTGGGTTTCCGTACAAACTAAACCTTGAACTTGTTTTGACCCCTATAAAACAAGAGTAATCTTTTAAATTTCGATTATTAATTATGCTGCTATATTTTTCATTAAAATTAAGTGTTTATCTTCCATCCATTTTTCCATAGGAGTAATTCTCCCTAATAAGCCATGA